>DASVWZ010000107.1:0-2165 GCA_036392935.1 Terriglobales bacterium
CCTCATTCGCTCAGATGATAAACGCAAGGCCCGCCTGAATTGCATCTCTCATTTGTTGAGCCTGATTCCATACAAAAAGGTGCCCCGCGAGAAAGTGAAATTGCCGAAGCGTTCCGAAAAACATGGCTACGACGATCAAAAATCCCTTAAGCGGAGTAGGTTCATTCCGGAGAGATACTAACGGGGGATTTTCTTCTTAAGCAGAGACCGGAGATTTCGCTCATTGCCGGAACAATACCGTACGCGTAAGAACGTGTGTGGACCCCGATCGGTCGATAACGATGACGTCTGGTGGCTCGGTAGGTGGCGAAGAGGTGTTAGAGCCCGTGGATAGGCCGAAAAGCCGCCACGACAAGAGAACACGTGTGCTCAGGAATTCGCACCCGTAGGGTGCGCGATCCGCGTACGATAGCGGGCATGCGCCGAATGCCAAAGCCTTCCCCAACCGAGTCCCCGTTACTGTTCGAAGTGGATCCCAAGCCGCTCGAAGAGTCCTTGACCGCCCTGGGCGGAATCCCGCTGGTGGTGCAAGCGTTCCGTTCCCTGGGGCTGCCGGGGAGCGTGCAGAAATACGTAGCCGTTAAGGAACGAGAGCGGGGCTACGACGAAGCCACGTTCGTGGAGAGTTTTGTGATTTTGAACGCGGCGGGAGGAGAGTGCGTGGACGATTTCGCACACCTGCGCAGCGATGTGGGGTTGGCGGAGCTTGTTGGACATGAGCTGCCTTCTCCGGAAGCGGCGCGGAAGTTTTTGAACGCCTTTCACGAAGAAGAAAAGATTGAGGAAGCACAGCAGCGGCGTCTACCGGATGCCGTAGCCTACATTCCCGAAGAGAACCGAGCGCTCGAGGGGCTGGGGCGAGTCAACCGAGATCTGATTCAGCGATTGGGGGAACGCTGTGCGGATCAGAAGATCTTCACGGTGGATCAAGACGCCACGATTATCGAGAGCCGCAAACGAGAGGCCCTGTATACCTACGAAGGGTCGCGCGGCTACCAACCGATGCTGGCGGTGTGGGCCGAGATGGATGTGGTGCTGGCGGACGAGTTTCGCGACGGGAATGTGCCGGCGCAGATGGCTCCGTTGACGGTGGCCAAAGCAGCCTTCGCGGCGGCGCCTACAACGGTGACGAGCTATTACTATCGGGGCGACTCCGCCTGCCACGAGAACAAGTTGTTGCGCTGGCTGTTGAACGAGAAACGCGAAGGCGGGCCGGCCGGATTCATTGGTTTGGCGGTCAGCGCGCGGATGAGTGATGCGTTACACGCGGCGATTGAGGAAGTGCCGGAGTCGGGATGGAAAGCCTACGGTAAGCCGGAGCCGGATGTGGATCGGGAATGCGCCGAGGTGGTATTTGTTTCGAACGAGGAACTGGAGCCGAAAGGGGCGAAACCACTGCGCACCGTGGCCATCCGCTTGCGGAAGCGGCAGGGAGGGTTATTTGCTGACGGCAGTAGCGTCTTACACTTTGCGGTGCTCAGCAACATTTGGGACTGGGAGCCGGTGAAACTGATCGAGTGGCATCGAGAAAAAGCCGGCACGATCGAAGGGGTCCACGATGTGCTGAAGAATGAGTTGGCGACCGGAGTGTTGCCGTCGAAATACTTTGGGGCCAACGCCGCTTGGTTGCGGCTGGCGGTGATCGCCTACAACGTGCTGACGGCCCTGAAGCGTTTGGCGTTGCCCGCCGATTTATTGCGGGCCCGCCCGAAGCGACTGCGATTTCTGATCTTCTACACGGCGGGTCGGCTGGTGCATCACGCCCGACAGATGCGCTTGCGGCTGGCCCGGGAGGCGGAGAGGATCGTCCTGTGGTTGGAAGCCCTGCAATTCCTGCCGCTTCAGACCTAACGTGAACCTCGGTGCGTGAGCTTATCGACGGATTTGCAGAGCCCCTTTTGGATGGCTTCCCGGAAAACTGTTGTCCGTTGGTCTACCGTGGGTTCTGCATGCCCGCCCTCAATCGCGCAACCTCAACCGAGAGGTCTGGCAGTGCCTCGTGCCTGCAATAAACCAGAATCTCGGACCGTGTGCGCCGGTTGCTGTTACCTTACTGACGGATTGGGGCAGCCGCGTAGGGCGGGGAATCGCGCGATTAGAGGGATTCAGGACTTGTTGGAATCGAGTTCGTCGCGAATGATGGCTTCGATAACCGGTTTCAGGAT
>DASVWZ010000108.1:0-2298 GCA_036392935.1 Terriglobales bacterium
GTGCCGCGGCGATTTACAGTCTGCTGGGCACCGCCAAACTAAACGGAATCGATCCCGAAAGTTATCTACGGAGCGTGTTGTCCCGCATCGCGAGTTATCCCATCAACCGCATCGAGGAGTTACTGCCATGGAACGTCGCCACAAGTCTGTCACCCGGAAAAGACGAAGTGGCGTAAACAAAGATGCAGCCGGGAAAGTCGGCGTCGGCAGTTCCTCGGAGTTACCTCCCATCGCAGAGTTAACCCAAGTTCGTCACGAAACGGGGTAAAGTCCAGTTAAATCTCATAGAATCAGTTTAGGCTATGGCCGAGTCTGCACTACATTTCAGGATCTGAATCGGCTCCAATCGTTCCGGCAACTCCAGTCGGAGTTGGTTGAGTAGCCTTTCCTGATCTTCTTCCGGCTTGGTAATCCTGCGCAGCCAAATCTCTCGTCCTTCGACCGTTGGTAGCACGATGTCGACGCTGTACAGTTCGGAGAGTCGCTGCAAGGCTTGCGCCGGTGAATACTCCGAACCACTGCGCTTGAGTAAATGCTTGAGTGTTACCTGCAGCGCATAACCAAGAAAGGCCACCAACACGTGGGCCTTCACCCGCTTTTCCAGTTGATGGAACAGCGGCCGAATGGCCAACTCGCTCTTGAGCGTACGAAAGGTAGCTTCCACTTCCGTCAGCTGCATGTACTTCTTCCAGAGATCTGCAGCACCATTCACTGTCAGATTCGTGCGCAGCAAATAGGCTCCCTCTCGCGCTTCGAGCCATTGCTGTTGCTCCGCTTTCTGCCGCCAGACCAGACGAGGCCCTTGTTTGCTATCTTTCATAGCCATCTCGTAGAGATCCGCCACTTGTGGATGCGAAGCCTGAATGCGGCCCAAGCTCATAAACATTTTGTCGCGGTCCTTCAGCTTGCCTTCCACGATGCGTTTCTCAAGTCCCGCCAGTGCTTTTTCGATCTTGGTTACAAAGCGGCTGCGGATGGCTTTCTCCTTCCGTCCCGCCGTGCGGCACAGGATGTAAGTCTCTTCGCCGCCGGGAATAGTGATCTGCTTGACCTCCACTTCCGGACGGATCTTCTCGAAATCATCCTTGAGCAATTCCTGTTCGAACTGCTTCAGCTTGCTGCGTGGTGTGCCCACCAGATACTGTCCCTCACGCTTGCGGATGGCCACCAGGTTCTCCTCACTGGCCACGCCGCGGTCGAAGATCCATACGCGGCGTGCTTTTCCATGTTTACGCTCCACCGTGCGCAGAATCGTTTCGACGGTGGAAACATCGGCGCGGTTCCCATCGAAGAGTTCGTAGCTGAACGGAAAACCGTCCTGGTTGACGATCAACGCCAAAACCAGTTGCTCGCAATCGGGGCGATGATCCCGCGAATAGCCCCGCCGCATCATCGGGTTCTCTTCCGCGGCTCCTTCCACATATGTGCTGGTCAAGTCATAGAGCAGCACATCAAACTCGACCTGGAATAACTCGCCGAAGCGTTGCTTCAGATGCTGCTCCAGCTTGATCTTACATGGCAGGAGACGATCCAGGCAGCGATACAGCCGCGTGTCGTTGATCTTGCCTGCTTCGATGTGCAACAGATCGTCCAACGCTGTGGACGGATACCAGTGTCGTTCGATGGCCAGTTCGCTACCTGGAGCACACAATCGGTTGATCGCCAACACTGCGGCCACGCGGGACCACGGAACATCGGCAATCTCCTGGTCCAGATGTCGGGCGAAAAACTCCTCCAACCCCAAACGCTTCCATAACTCCAACCCAAGATAACAGTCACCAAATCGGCGCGTGCGTTCGACGCGAACCTTCTTCACCAGAACACGGGCGACACTCGGGTCGTCGGGAAGCTCCGCATCGTTCGGAAACAACTTCAACTGCGTACTCTCTCCCTGCTCGTTGAAGGCCTCGATCGTCTTCTGCCAGCGCGCCTGAGCCGAATCGTTCAGCTCCCCCAAATAGCAAATGGTCCGTTGTCGTGGACCATCGGGTGTGCGGACGGTCTCCACCAGCGACCAATACCCGTGCACCTTACCGTCTTTGCTCCGATGGTGTTGGCGCAGAAACATACTGGGGTGATGGTGTCAGGAGAAAAGCTACAGTTCAAGGAGGTTGGTCTGCACTACACCGCATTTTCAATCGACCGAAGTTGAAAACAAAACACTTCCAAAAGAAAAAAGAGAACACAATGTCAAAATCTCAGTGTCGGTGACGAACTTCGGCTAATGGACAATGACGAAGTGGACCTCTGGGCCACCGATGAAGTGCACTTTCAGCAGCACGGCTCCCGGTGTCGCAT
>DASVWZ010000109.1:0-4828 GCA_036392935.1 Terriglobales bacterium
GCGTTATAGGGGAAGTAGGAACAGAATTTCAAGAAGAAGGGCCCGAACTCCTGGTCCATGCAGTAACAGTAGAAGTGGTTCACCATGGCGGAGGACCGTGTCCTTTCGGTAAGCCTGTGTGAAACCTGCCTGGCATAAGTGTTAGGGTCGTGCTGCCGTCGCCAATCCGGCGAGGAGGATGAGCCATGACCCGCAGCAGTGCCACTACCCCCGCCGATCTGGAATCGTTGCGCTTGCGTTTCGAGCGGTGGAGGCGGACGAGAAAGAGCAAAACCCGCATCCCTGATGGGTTGTGGTCAGCCGCAGTCGAATTAGCCCGGCGGTATGGCATCAACCGAACCGCCGCACCGTTACGGTTGGATGGCGGGAAACTGAAACGGCTCGTGCTCGCGGCAGGCCGTGGTTCCCGGAGGCCCGCGGCACCGAAGTTCGTGGAGTTGGTAGCGTCTGCAGGAGCCTCTCTTTCAAACATGGCGGAGTACACGTTGGAGTTGGAAGGCCACGATCGCAAGCTTCGCATCCAGTGCAAGGGCGCCAGCGCCACAGAGTTGGCCGCTCTGAGCCGTGCGCTGTGGAGCCTGGACCGTTGATCCAGATCACGCCGCACCTCCGCATACTCGTCGCCATCGAATCCGTGGATGGAAGAAAGGGTATAGACAGCCTCGCCCAACTGTGCCGGGAAAAACTGGAAGCCGACCCGTTTTCCGGATGCGTGTTTATCTTCCGATCGCGCCGCGGGACGGCCATCAAACTGTTGGCCTATGACGGCCAGGGGTTTTGGCTGGCTACCAAACGGCTGTCGAAAGGGCGGTTTAAATGGTGGCCGACGGGCAAGGAGCCGGCGCGCACGCTGCGGGCACACCAGGCGCAGTTACTACTCGCCGCCGGTAATCCGGAGACGGAAGCGCCGCCTGCGTGGCGGCCGTTGAACGTCTGAAAGAGTCTCCCAAAAATCACAAAAAACACTTGCGTTCCGTTTTGAACTCTGTCACACTGACGGCAGATGTCACTCACTTGGAGATATCGCGGCCGGGAAGTTACGGCCGAAGACATAGCATTTATTCGCCAGTTGATTGCGGAGAATCCTCACGTCAGCCGGCGCAGATTATCAGCAAAACTTTGTGAGGCATGGGAGTGGAGACAAGCCAATGGCGCCTTACGAGACATGGTTTGCCGCGGTCTGTTACTGATGCTGCACCGGGCCGGTGAGATCGAACTTCCGCCGGTCCGCTTCCGGACTCTCAACCCATTCGTGCGACGCGCGGCTCCCGCACCCATGCTTATTGACACGGCTCCCATTGCGGGTGCTCTCGGAGAACTAAGACCGATTGACTTACAACAAGTGAGGCGTACGACTGACGAACCGCTGTTCAACAGTCTGATGGAGCAGTATCACTACCTGACCTACGAACAGCCGGTTGGAGAGCATTTAAAATTCTTGGTCTGGGCGCGCAGTCGCCCCCTTGCGTGTGTGGCGTGGAGTTCGGCGCCGCGCCACCTCGGCAGCCGGGACCGCTACATCGGCTGGAGTGCGGAAGCGCGGCGGCGCAACATCCGCTTCATCGCCTACAATACGCGTTTTCTGATTTTGCCCTGGGTTCGCATTCCTCATCTGGCGTCCCACATTCTCGGCCGCATTGTGGCCACTCTTTCCGATGACTGGGAGCATATGTACAACCACCCAGTTTACTTTGCAGAGACCTTCATCGATCCCACGCGCTTTCGCGGCACTTGCTACCGCGCCGCCAACTGGGTGTCGCTCGGGCACACTACGGGCCGCGGTAAGAACGACCAGACCAACCGTCCCAACCGCCCCATCAAAGAAGTGCTCGGCTACCCGTTGCACCGGCGGTTCCGACAGTTACTGAGTCAGACATAAAGATGGCTCTGGATGAAAGACCCGGACCAAATCGAAATCTCCACCGAAGAACTGGAAGCGTTACTGGGTCGCGTGCGGAGCGTGTTGACGGAAGAAGATTATCAGAAACTCGCGGCTGTAGTCCGCACCTTGGGTTATGTCACCAAGCTGCTGGAAAATCGCGAGGCCACGCTCGACACACTGCGACGTTTGTTGTGCCGATCCAGCACGGAGAAAACAGCACACGTCCTCAAGCAGGCGGGCATTGAAGCGGAGAACCAAACGCGCAGGCTGCCCAAGCAACGCGCTGCCCATCAGCCGACGGCCGGTCACGGACGCAATGGCGCCGCTCGATACCAGGGAGCAGAGAAGATAACAGTGCCGCATGCATCTCTAAAAACCGGGGATCGATGTCCCGATTCGTTGTGCGGCGGCAAAGTGTATCCACTGCGCGAACCCGGTGTGCTGGTGCGCATCAAGGGACAGGCTCCCGTGGCGGCAACCGTGTATGAGTTGGAGAAGCTGCGCTGCAACCTTTGCCAAAAAGTGTACACGGCCGAGGCTCCCGAAGAAGCCGGCGAGAAGAAGTACGACGAGACAGCGGCAGCCATGATCGCCCTGCTGCGATACGGGAGCGGGTTCCCCTGGTATCGGCTGAAGGGATTGGAAGCGAGTCTCGGCATTCCCCTGCCGGTAGCCACGCAATGCGAAATTGTGGCGGAAATCGCGCCCACGTTTCGGCCCGCTCTGGAGGAACTCATTCGGCAGGCGGCCGAAGGCGGAGTGATGCACAATGACGACACTTCCATGCGCGTGCTGTCACTGGGCCGCAATCGTGGGAGCGATGCGGAGGTTTCGCCGGAACGGACCGGAGTGTTTACCAGCGGGATTATCTCCATCCGTGGAGGGCGCCGCATCGCACTGTTTTTCACCGGGCGTAAGCACGCCGGGGAAAATCTGGCGGATGTGCTGAAGTGGCGGCCGGCGGGGTTGAGTCCTCCGATCCAGATGTGCGATGCGTTATCGCGTAATCTGCCGAAATCGCTCCACGTCATTGTGGCCCATTGCCTCGCTCATGGAAGACGTAACTTCGTAGAGGTGATCGCGAATTTTCCGGCGGAATGCCAGTTCGTGCTGGAGACCCTGGGCGAGGTTTACGGCTATGATGAACAGGCACGCGAACAGGGCATGTCACCCGAGGAGCGTCTCCGCTTCCACCAAGAGCACAGTGCGCCGGTAATGGAAACGCTGCACGTCTGGCTCGACACACAGTTCACGGAAAAGAATGTGGAGCCGAACTCGGGTCTAGGTAAGGCAATTTCTTATCTGCTGCGGTACTGGGAGAGACTGACTCTGTTTCTGCGGCAGGCGGGCACGCCGCTGGATAACAACATCGTAGAGCGAGGGCTAAAGAAGGCTATTTTGCATCGCAAGAACTCGCTGTTTTATAAAACGCGGAATGGCGCGCGGATGGGAGACCTATTCATGAGTTTGATCCACACGTGCGAACTCAACGGGGCCAACCCGTTCGACTACCTCACCGAACTGCAACGCCACGCTGACGAACTGAAAAGCAGCCCGGCAGACTGGATGCCCTGGAATTACCGCGAGACATTGCTGCGGCTCATCGCATCCCCAGCTGCGTAGTATCATGATCGCTGCCCGGCCGAAAAGGATCCACTGCGGCCAGGCAGAACTACCATCGCCAAATGCCCATAAAACGGGCCTCTCAGAAACCAGAATCTGACCACGTTTTTGGCCATGCACGCAGGCCGGCGAAAATGTTTCGCGTAGGCCTGTATGCTCGTGTTTCAACGAATGATCAACAGACTCTCGCGATGCAGAACCGGGCCATGCGCGAGTATGCCGGCCGCCGTGGTTGGAGGATCGCGCTGCAAGTGCGTGAGGTGAACTCTGGGGCGGCGCGACGGGAAGCTCGCGAGGAACTGCTGGAAGCCGCTCGCCGCCGCGAGATCGATGTGGTGCTGGTATGGCGTCTGGATCGCTGGGGTCGATCGGTAGCGGATCTGCTGGCCACACTTCAGGAACTGAATCACCTCGGCGTCGGCTTCGTCTCGCTGACCGAGGCCCTGGATCTCACCACGCCGGCCGGTCGCGCCATGGCCGGTCTGCTCGCTATCTTCGCGGAGTTCGAGAGGGAGGTCCTACGCGAGAGAACTCGGGCCGGCTTGGCGCATGCGCGGGAGAGCGGGAAACGGCTTGGCCGGCCGGAAACGGCGGCGCGGCATGCCGCCGAAATCCGCAAGCTTTATCGGGCCGGCATCAGCAAGTCCGAGATTGCCCGGCATCTGCAGATCGGGCGCACCTCCGTGCGCCGCATCCTGGGAACAAAATCATGAAAAGGCGCAAGCGAGATCCTGTGCGGGAAGACCGCATCCACAACGAAGCGATCGTCGATGCCCGTCCGGAAGAGCAGTCCATGAGCTGGTATTACTATCTGGAAAGCAAAATCAGTTTCCCGTTCCGGGCGAGGTGTGTCGCCGCGAACGCCGTCTCGCCGCTCAGGAAAGGTGAAACCACCGAGATCCTGCGCATGGCCACTGAAGATGCCTGCGAGCATGACATGCTTGTACAGATCCGTTGGCAGGGGCGGAAGATGGCCGTTCCTCTCTCGCAACTGGAGGCCATCCGTGCGGACAAATCAACCGACGAGGCCGTCGGCGACTGGCATTACTGGGTAGCTCGGGGCCACTGTCTCTGATTTACGCACGCCTGCCGAAACCTCACGCCGCAATGCTTCAGTTCGGTGATGGCGCGGGCATACGCCGGATGTCCATCCACGTTGATCACACGCGGCCGGATCCCACTACTAGCGGATAACGCGAGCCGCAGGAACAGCGTCGCCGCGGTGAGATCCCGCTTCGGCGATAGCATGAAGTCGATCGTTTCGCCAGCCGAATCGACGGCCCGGTAGAGGTAGGTCCACTTTCCAGCAACCTTGATATACGT
>DASVWZ010000110.1:0-10101 GCA_036392935.1 Terriglobales bacterium
GCTTCGAGCCCAGGTAAGGTTCTTCGCGTTGCGTCGAATTGAACCACATGCTCCACCGCTTGTGCGGGCCCCCGTCAATTCCTTTGAGTTTCAGCCTTGCGACCGTACTCCCCAGGCGGATTGCTTATCGCGTTAGCTGCGGCACAGCGGGATTGGGTACCCGCTACACCAAGCAATCATCGTTTAGGGCTAGGACTACCAGGGTATCTAATCCTGTTTGCTCCCCTAGCTTTCGCGCCTCAGCGTCAGTTGTGGTCCAGTGCGCCGCTTTCGCCACAGGTGTTCCTCCCGATATCTACGCATTTCACTGCTACACCGGGAATTCCACGCACCCCTCCCACACTCCAGCACGGCAGTTTCGCCTGCAGGCTCCGAGTTGAGCCCGGAGGTTTCACAGGTGACTTACCGCACCGCCTACGCGCCCTTTACGCCCAATAATTCCGAACAACGCTTGCCCCCCTCGTATTACCGCGGCTGCTGGCACGAAGTTAGCCGGGGCTTCTTCCACCGGTACCGTCATAATCGTCCCGGTCGAAAGGAGTTTACGTCCCAAAGGACTTCATCCTCCACGCGGCGTTGCTGCGTCAGGGTTTCCCCCATTGCGCAAAATTCCCCACTGCTGCCTCCCGTAGGAGTCTGGACCGTGTTTCAGTTCCAGTGTGTCCGTGCGCCCTCTCAGGCCGGATACCGATCTTCGCCTTGGTAGGCCATTACCCTACCAACTAGCTAATCAGCCGCGACCCCCTCCTCAAGCGCATTGCTGCTTTGATCTCTCGATGTTATGCGGTATTAGCCCCGGTTTCCCGGAGTTATTCCCCACTCGAGGGCAGGTAGTCACGTGTTACTCACCCGGTCGCCACTGTACTCATGGATTGCTCCACTTTCTCGTTCGACTTGCATGTGTTAGGCACGCCGCCAGCGTTGATTCTGAGCCAGGATCAAACTCTCGTTTGTAACCTGTTGTCTGCCGACGGGTAGTAGGCAGACTTGCCATCTCCATCGCTCGAAAGGATGTGATGGCGACCACCTGGATCCATCTCCAAAGAGACGACCCGGTGGCCTATCTTGTGAGATCGCTCGGATTTTCACCCAAGCCTTCATCTCACGACTGGCACGTTCAACCTAGTTGTCAAAGACCGAATCGCCTTCCGCCTGAGCGGCGCGTTTTCAGTCCAGAACGGAGACACACAAGTGCGCTCCGTCTGTCCTCGAAACCTTTTAAAACTACTAGTTCTCATCGGCGACTGTCAACCCACTGGAAACACAGGATTTCCACCTGATTTCCACATCTCGGGGAGCTTTGGCTCATATAGCCTGAGCGCACGATAGAACTCATCTTCCGCGCTCAAGACGCACTTTTCGGCACGCGCCGAGGCGGAAGATTCCAGGTTAATAAAAGATCACTTTTTGGAGGTTCTTGCGACTTACGCCAAAACCCTTCGAGGAACCTTGTCCCCGAATCAAAATCCCGTGGCCGGGATCAATTATTTCAGGCCTTTTTGGGGCCTACAAAATAGATGCCGGAGGTTCCACGAGAGATTCAAAAATCTTAAAGCAATCCGGCTGCCACGTAAACGCTCTCGTGTCTAGTTTTTATATCATAGAGACGAAATCTAGCGCAAGGGGTAAGTTACTAGCGTGGTTCACCCCCAAAGTCTTGCCCAGGGTCACACGGACTGGGCCCGCTCGTAGCTATCGTGGCAAAGGATCTGAGACCGATCCGACGAATAGGATGCGACCGTCCTCACCTCGAGAGATCAAAAATAGGAACGGCCGATCGACGATCATTTCAAAGGGTAGCAGACGCCGTTCCCGGACCGGGGCTGAAAGAATTACCCTAATGGTGGCCGCTGCAGCTTCGGTCCCTTCTTCATTGACCTCAACCACCGCGCGGTGAATGACGTCATCGACCCAAATTGTACCTGGTTCTTTGCGAATTCCTCCAAACTCGGCGCGTCCTCTATCGAACGCGCGTTTCATCCCGAGGGCCGAAAGCGGGATGCGCAAATCGGTGGAAAAACTCAATTTGACGCGTGGCTGGCGGATGCTGCCTTGCCTGATTTTGAAGGCGCCTAGCCATTGCCGCCACGAATTGGCGTCGAGCTTGCGGCGGAATTCCTGGAGGCTGGAATTCCGAGTTGGCAGAAAAACATACATTACGACGCGATGGTCTTTATATGGAAGGCGGACCGCTTGAAACCCTGGGTCTTCGTAGTACAGATACTCTCCCGTTTGAGCCATGGCGGGCAGCAGTCTCTGTTCCCCCTGACCATTAGTGAACGGTTGGTCGCGCGTGAGTTCTTTGTTGAATGATTTGTACCAAAGTCCATTGAAATAGATGCCATTCACCGAAACAAGAACCGTGTTGGGATCGAGGTTTGTAGCGATTTGTCGAATATTGCCGGCCGTCTTTTGGCTCACCCAGTCGTTGACGCGACGGGGCGTATCGGGAGAAACGAAATCGACCTGGAAGACGTCGGCATCGTAATTCTCCCGAACTGCGGCTGCGTAGGCTGGATCGACTGGAGCTCGCTGGTCATACCAAAGCGAATTTGCAGCCGTCAACTTCACACCTTCCGATCGAAGATCGAGAGCAGACTTTAAGCTTGTGATGGCAGCCTCGACGGGGATCGGAAGCTCATTTTCGGTGCGGCGGAAAAGAGATTTCGAGTAGGCAAGAAAATCCTGCGCAGCATTTACTACAGGATCATCCATTCCAAGAGCATGTGCTATTTCGCGGCGGGTCTCACCACTCGCGCCATCGAAAAGCGGGCCGATGCCGAGCATGACGCTGGCGGGAGAGACGAAGATGTTTCCGGACGCGTCTGGAGTCAGTCGGCCGAGGAGATTAAAAGCGAAGGGGTCGCTGGCGGGCGCCGGCGCCGGAACGCGTGATGAATGAAACTGCGGACTTAGAGGGCGACCAGGCCAGGACATAAGACCCTCCGGTCATAACCGTGCCTCGCCTGCAATGGCTAGGGGGCGGTCACACCATCTGATTGTAGGACTGGGCTGGAGGCAAGTCAATTTCGCGCGGAACTTGGTGGAACATAGAGGTGTGTCAGCGGACGCAAAACCACGCATTCGTTTCGCCATTTGCACCCCTCTTATACTATTGTGACTGGCATGCACCTCTTCGCTTCATTCCTGCTGCTGGGTGCCGCGGCCGCCGCGCAGGCCCAAAGCTGCGCCCACAGCATTTGCGGTCCCTACCAAGCCGTGATGTCCGCCTGCTCGAGTGGCATGCCCTCCGGCTCCGGATGCCTGAATACTAATAATGTTGGCTTCTACACCACCAAGCCGGCCACCGGCTCGTTCGACAAGTCGTTCGAGGGAATCGACTCCTGCGCAGTCACGAATTCGGAGTGCGAAAAAAGCGCGCCCTATGACATCGATCCCAACGGCAGTGTCGGGCATTACCAGTTCTTGCAGTCTTTGAACGTAGTCGTCCAAGCGTGGGACAAAACCACCGGCAAAGGAATTTTTTCGAGCAGCAAAAACGGCAAAGCCGACGCCCAGCCCACCGGCAAGCCATTTTCCTCGAAGCTGGGCACCCATTGCGGTTCGCCCGGCGGCGATATTCTTTCCATGTACGACCACCTCGACGAACGATTTCTCATCGCCTTCAAAGCCCGCTGGACCGGGCCGAACGGCGTCAATCATTATTCGTGGTGCATCGCGGTCAGCACCCAGGACGATCTTTACGGTGGCGGGGTCAGCCACTGGAGCGTCTACGATTTTGTCCTCGACGGCGTTCTGCCGACCGACTCGAATAATGCCAATAACTATTACGTCCCGGATTATCCCAAGCTCGGAACCTGGAATGACGGAAACTTCTACGTGAGTTGGGATTTGCTGAGCCCGGTGAACTATCAGATCTACGGCAGCGAGATTTGTTCGGTTGATCGCACCGCAATGGTTGCCGGAAATGCCGCGAATCCCATGATCTGCTATGTGTACTGGCCGCCGGGCCAAACCGGTGGAAACTGGAATCCGGGCACGGTGTTCAGCCTGATACACACCATTTTGCCCGCCGATATCGAAAGCGCCTCGGCGCAGCCGCCCGCAGGGCGCAGCCCGTTATTTTTGGCTATCGTGAATCCCAACAATGGCGACGGTGCTCCCTGCAAGGTCGCGCCTTGTACCTCGAATCAGCTGGCGCTGTGGAGTTGGTCCAGTTTCAGCGCCGAGCAGGCTCCGGCGTCCGTCCGGGTTGAGCAATACACACCTGGCTGCTACGACCCGAACGTCACCTACAACACGGTCTGCGTCAACGAACCCGGTGGCTACCGTGTGGATTCGGTAGGTGACCGGTTGATGCATCGCCTGATCTATCGCAATTTCGGAAGCTCGTCGCGGCCTAGCGGCGAGATTCTCGCGGCTACGCATACTGTCAAAGATCCCACCACGGGCCATGAGAATATTCGCTATTACTGGCTGCAATTGACCGGCGAAAATTCCGCTTCGGTTCTCGACTACGGCAACCTGCACAGCTCGAAGCTCAGCTTCTTCATGCCCAGCATGGCCTTCGACAAAAAAGGCAATCTCGGCGTGATTTATTCAAGTTCCGGTGGTTGCACTGAAGCCGACTGCTATCCAGCGTTGTACTACAACAAAATTCGCTACCTGCAACCGTCCCAGCCGGCGGCTCTGATCAAGCAGGGCACGGCTGAAGTTCGGACCTCACAAGGTCTTTGGGGAGATTATTTCGGAGCGGGGATCGATCCGGCTGACGACTCAACCTTCTGGGGCACGGGAGAATATTTCGACAAAAACGAGACCGGCACGCTGACCACCTGGCAGACGCGGGTAGTGAAAATGCCGATGGAGTGAGCGAGACTTCGAACGCAGAGATTCCGTTCCCTCCTGTTACGATAGCCTCGTGCCCCCATTGCTCGACGTTCGCCATCTCACGGTCGAGTTCCGTTCCCAGAAAAATGGCATCAGGCCGCTTGAAGCAGTGCGGGACATCAGCTTCTCCATTGCACCCGGCGAAGTTCTGGGATTAGTCGGCGAATCGGGTTCGGGAAAATCCATCACCGCGCTCAGCCTGATGCGGTTGCTGCCTCCGCAGGCGACATCTCGCGGTGAAATATCGTTTACCAGCCACGGCGATCCACCGGTCAATCTGCTGGAAATTCCCGATGATAAGATGCGCAACCTGCGCGGCTCTCTCATCTCGATGATCTTTCAGGAGCCGATGACCTCGCTCAATCCGGTCATGCGCGTGGGCAACCAGATCGCCGAAGCGGTGATGGCGCACAACGGTCTCGGCTGGCAGAGCGCACGCGAACGCGCGGTTCTGGCCATGAACGAGGTCGCAATCGCCGACGCCGCACGCCGTAGCCGCGATTATCCTCACCAACTTTCCGGCGGCATGCGGCAGCGCATCATGATTGCCATGGCCATCGTCAACCGGCCGCAACTCTTGATTGCTGACGAGCCAACCACCGCGCTTGACGTCACGATTCAGGCGCAGATCATGGACCTGCTCATGGATTTGCGCGAACGTTTCGGGCTGGCGATGCTCTTCATCTCGCATGACTTGGCGCTTTTGTCGGAAGTTGCCGACCGGATTGCCGTGATGTACGCCGGAACTCTGGTGGAAGTGGGAACCAAAGAACAGGTTTATCGCGAACCCGCGCATCCTTATACGCGAGGCTTGCTGAAGGCAGCGCCAACGTTGAAGACCGACCGCACGCAGCCGCTCGTCACGATCGAAGGTACGGTCCCACCGCTGCAGTCACTGCCTAAGGGATGCGCCTTTGAACCGCGTTGCGGCTACCGCATCGCCGCCTGTGCCCGCGAAATGCCGGCTCTGATCGAAGTGGAATCCGGCCACTGGGCGCGATGCCCGGTGGTTAACCCCGTCTAAGCACTCTCAGGCGTGTACCATGGCGAATGCTTGCTTGGCGCAATCGATCGTCTCACGAATGTCTTCTTTGCTATGCGACGCGCCCAAAAATGCCGCTTCGAACTGTGATGGCGGCAAGTACACGCCGCTTTCGAGCATCGAACGGAAGAATCGCCCAAAGGCCTCGGTGTCCGACTTCGCCGCCATGTCCCAGTTGACGACCGGACCCTCGGTAAAGAACCAGGTGAACATAGACCCCACACGATTGAAGCAGAGCGGGATGCCGGCAGCTTTCCCGGCCGCCGACACGCCGACCGTCAACTCGCCGGCCAGCTTATCCAGCCGCGGATAAATCTCCTGCTTGTGCTCGCGCAAATAACTCAACATCGCCACACCCGCCGCCATCGCCAGCGGATTTCCAGACAGCGTTCCTGCCTGATACACCGGCCCCAGAGGCGCAACCATATTCATAATCCCCGCCGGGCCGCCGTACGCCCCCACCGGCAACCCTCCGCCGATGATCTTCCCCATCGTCGTCAGATCGGGAGTGACTTTGAACAACTCCTGCGCCCCGCCGAACGACAACCGAAACCCAGTCATAACTTCATCGAATATCAGCAGCGTTTTTTCGGCCAAGGTAATCGCTCGCAATGCCTCGAGATACCCGCGTGCTGGCGGAACGCAACCCATGTTGCCCACCACTGGCTCGACAATCACGCACGCGATCTGATTCTTGAACTTCTTGAACGCCTCGCCGAGCGCCTCGACATCGTTGTAAGGAAGCGCCAGCGTGAATTGCGTGAACTCTTCGGGAACGCCCGCCGATCCTGGAATTCCCAGCGTAGCCACACCGCTGCCCGCCTTAACCAGCAACGCATCGGCGTGGCCGTGATAGCAACCTTCAAACTTCACAATGTATTTGCGCTTGGTATACGCCCGCGCCAATCGAATCGCCGACATCGTCGCTTCCGTGCCCGAGCTCACCAGCCTTACCTTTTCAATATGCGGATACGCCGATCGCACCAGTTCCGCCAGATCGGCCTCGCCCGGTGTCGACGCGCCAAAACTCGTCCCATTTTTCGCCGCCGCAATCACCGCATCGATCACCGGAGGAAACGCGTGCCCCAGAATCATCGGCCCCCACGAGCCAACGTAATCGATGTACTCGTTTCCATCCGCGTCGAAAATTCGCGAACCCTCGCCGCGCACGATGAACGGTGCATCGCCGCCCACCGATCCAAACGCGCGCACCGGCGAATTCACTCCGCCCGGGATCATCCGTTCGGCGCGCTTTTGCAACCCGCGCGAGATTTCTGTCTTACGGCCCATGGCCCCTCCTGGCATTTCTCAGCTTCCCAGCATAGTAGCAGTCACCGCCGAAGCCGCCGCGGAGCTTCATCACAACCAGTTGTGATCCGGCGCACGGTCGCCCCGGCAAGCCCTCGCGATTCATCAGAAATTTACAATTTCGCAATATTGCTGAAATGTGGATTAACTAACTTACTAATCAGAACACACCCTTCTAACCGGGAGGGTTTTTCAGGACAGTCTTGGGGGGCTCCAGGCTGTCCTAATTTTTTCAGATAAAATGTCCAGCCATGGCCAAGCAGCATTTCTTTTTCAAGCTCATCCCTCCCCGCGCAACATTCCCCTACGACATCGCCGAAAACGAAAAGCGCCTGATGGAAGACCACAAACACTACTGCATGGATCACTTCAACCGAGGCACACTTCTCGCCTACGGCCCAGTCATGGCGAAAGACGGCGCCTTCGGCATGGCGGTGCTCGAAGTCGACGCTCGCCGCTTCGGTGACGGTGACCCGTCAGTGATTGGTGGCTTGAACCGCTTCGAGATTTATCCCATGCACCTGGCCGCAGCCCGCGCGAAAGCAAGCTGACTCAAGCCTGGCCGCCGTTCCTACATACTCGCCAGCTTCTTCTTCGCCAGCGGCACCGCATACGCCGCCGGAGGATTGTGCGATGCCGCCAACGACGCCTTCTTGTAATAGTCCTTGGCTTTTTCTTTGTCGCCCAGTTTCTCGTAGGTCTCGGCCGTCATGCACTGTATGAACGGATTACTCTGATCGGACTGCTGAAATCCCGCCAGCGACGCCTTGTAATCTCCTGAATAAAACGCGACATAAGCCTGCAGATACGGGAAGAACGGCGTCTGCTCGGGAATATTTCCCTTGTCTAAAATTGCCTTCGCCGCGGCGACATGCTTTTGCGCTTCATCTTTATTGCCCCGCCGCGCCGCAATGCGTGCTTGCGCATGCTCCCAACGGAACGCCCACACATCTTGCCGCGCCGCCTTGATGCCCGGCTCCTTCAACCCCGTGTCGTGGCCAATCTTGTACCATTTCTCCGCCGCGTCCAAATCATCCGCGTCCAGGCAAACCCGCGCGGTTTCGTCGGCAATCTCTCCCTGCTCAAAGAAGTCCGGCTTCGTTCCGTAATAATCGAAAACCTGCTGCTCGTACTCAACGGCTTTTCCGCAGTTTCTCTCGAACGCGTATGACATCGCCATTGCCCGCTGCGCTGACGCCTTTGCTTCCGGCGAGTTCGCAATCGCTATCGCCCTCGCAAAATGTTTTCGTGCCTCGTCACCTTTTCCCTCGAGGTCGAGCACCGTTCCGGCCGCGTTCAACGCCGGCACCGAGTCGGGAGATTTCCTGAGTATGTGCTCATACAACGCCAGCGCATCGTCCGGCTTGCCGTCGCGGATCATCTGCTGCCCCTGCTTCACAAAATCCGGCGGCTGCATCGGATTCGGGGCCGACAGTTGCGCAGGGGCCTGAGCAACACAAAAAGCTGAATAACAAAGGATCGCAAACAGGGCAAAGCGTTTCATTCCCAAATCGTACCACCGCACGCCAACCCTACTTCAAGTACGCGCGCACCAGGCTGATGAGGTCCTCGGTCAGCTCTTCTGACGATTCGCCCCCACGGCTGGGATGCGTGATGTGCAGCCGCACGTGATCTTCGAGAATCTCAGCCATCAGGCTGTTGACTCCGCCGCGAATCGCCGCCAGCAGCATCAGAATGTCGGCACATTCATCGCCCTCCCTCACCGAGCGCTCCACCGCGTCAATCTGCCCGCCTAGCCTGCGGATGCGCGACAGCAGCTTCTGTTTTTCCTTGGGAATCGCGGAGGATTTTTCCTTCATGATTTTTCGCACGCCGCCAATTCTACATTGACATATACCCTAGGGGGGTATTATATACAGGAGGTCGAAATATCCCCATGCTACGACAATGCTGGAGAGTAAACTGCATACCCTGCAGTGCCGATATGGATAACGGTGTGTGTTCGACCCGAGGGTTGTAACCTGGCTTTCAAATCATTCCGGTAGACTCGACGGGATCGCGTGATTGCAACCACAACCGGCTGTGATTGCCCGCATCGACCGCCTGAAGGCGGCTGTTAGCTTGGAAACTTGTAAGTGAAACTCAACTTCATCGTCGCCCGCATGTGCCGTTGCGTCTCCACTGCGCAAGCCACCTGGTTGCTCGCTCTGGCCCTCGGCCATGTCACCACATTCGCGCAGTCGCAGCCATCCCCGGCCACACAAAACGCAACTCCTCCGGCGGCCGTGGCCGATTCCAGCCAAAATCAAGACGCTCCACCGAAAGATAAAACCCCAACCGAAACTTCTCCATCCGGTGATCCCATGGTCACCATGTTCCCCCACTCGCAAACCGCGCGCTGGTGGATCTCCGGCCAGGACAACATCATTTTTCAATATCAACCATCGTTCTACGCCAAATACACCGGCAAAAACAGCCTCCTGCCAGGCAACGAAAACGCAACCTCCAACGTCTCCACGCTTTATCTTGGTTACCAACTATTCAAAACCACTGAAGTTTTTTTTGATCTGGAAGAAGCCAGCGGAGGCGGCATCAGCAACGCGCTCGGCCTCGCCGGCTTCGTCAATCTCGATGTCGTGCGCAACCCAACGCTTTCAAAAGCGCCCTACATGGCACGCGTCATGTTCCGCCAGATCATTCCCTTGAGCAAAGAAAAAGTCGAGGCCGACCGCAACCCGCTCGCGCTTGCCACCGAAGTGCCGGTGCGGCGCATTGAGGTTCGCGGTGGAAAATTCGGCACCGCCGATTTTTTTGACAACAACGACGTCGGCAGCGACAGCCACTTCCAATTCCTGAACTGGACCGTCGACAACAACGGCGCCTACGACTACGCTGCCGACACCCGCGGTTACACCTACGGCCTCATCACCGGTTATTAC
>DASVWZ010000111.1:0-2032 GCA_036392935.1 Terriglobales bacterium
TTGCATCTACCGCGTCGTCAACATTGCAAATAGACTTGCGTTTCCACGCAGGTAAGTTTTGCGGCGCGAAATAATCATTCTGCCAAACTATTCCAAACTAGTTTTGTTTCGTCGTTCCAGCATCCCTGACTGCTCGCACAGATTTTCGATGGGTGTTGTAATCTGGATACGAGTTCCGTGCGCTGGTCTCCGCAAAAACGAGTGATACGCTCACCTCCGCAACTGCTCGTTGGTCAAAGTTCCGTCCTGGCGGCCTGCTCGTGCGTCTTTGTGATGTCCGCTTTGGGTCTTGGTCGTTTCAAAACGTTTTGTCGTGAGGGGTCGGAACTAGGCGAATTGGCGGCGTGAGCTATTTCCCCCGACGTTGACTATGCGCGGATCGCGGCCATCAGCGGCTGAATGCCCATAATGTTCATCACGCGGGTGAGATTGTAGGCCAGCACGTGCAGCGCCATCTCGGTGGCCACCTTGGGCAGACGCTTCATCAGGAAGTGTGTCGCCCCCATCCTCATCTTCAGCGTGCCGAAGGGATGTTCGGCGGTCTCGCGACGCTGGCGCATGGCCTGCGGGTTCTTGTCGAGACGCCTTTGTACGGCCTCCAATACATGCTCATGCTCCCAGCGGGTGATCCGTCGCTCCTTGCCAGTGGTGCAGCGGTGTTTGATCGCGCAACTCTGACAGGCGTTGGTCCAGTACCGGCGCAGAACTAATCCATTCTCTTCATTGGTGTAGTGGTAGATGAGCTTCTCTCCGGCAGGACAAACGTAAGCGTCCTCCTCAGCCAGATAACGGAAGTCCTCTTTGCCGAAACGCCCCTCGGCCTTTGCATTCGAAGTCATCGGTTTTGGCACTGTAACTATGATGCCAGCCTTGTCGCACGCCAGAATCTCGTCGCTATTGAAGTAGCCACGGTCGGCAACGGCTTCGAGCTCGTCGACGCCGAGGGCTACCTTGGCCTGGCCAGCAATGTTGGCGAGTTGCGCTCGATCTGAGCCATCATTCGTTACCTCATGCGTAACGATCAGATGATGTTCGGTATCGACGGCGACCTGCACATTGTAGCCGACCACGCCGGAGCCGCGGCCGCTGGTCGCCATCGAGCGGCTGTCGGGATCAGTCAGCGAGATCTGCTGATCGGATGACGCGCGCATCAGCTTCTCCATCGCCGCCAGCCGCTGCATCTCGCTTTCCAGCTTGACCAGCTTCTCTTTCAAATGGGCCGTCTTCGCTGCCAGCTCCTCGGACGGCTCCTGCAGGTCGGCAGTGTCGAGCTGCGCAAGATAGCGTGCCACACTCTTCTCTAATTGGGCGCGGCGTCGCTCCACCTTCCCACGCGTGAAGTTCTTGTCGCGGGTATTGACGGCTTTGAACTTGCTGCCATCAATCGCGACGCTCGCCATCGTCAGCAGACCCATCAGGCGGCACAGTTCAATAAATTGCACGCAAACCTGCTTGATCGCCGGCCCACTGTCCTTGCGGAAGTCGGCAATCGTCTTGTGATCAGGAATGAGCCGACCGGTCAGCCACATCACCTCGACATTGCGCCCAGCCTCACGCTCAAGCCGGCGGCTCGACTGAACGCGAACCAGGTAGCCGTAAATGTAAAGCTTCAGAAGAACCGAAGGATGATACGAAGGCCGACCGGTTGCCTCAGGAGCAACCCCATCGAACCCCAGTTCGGATAAGGCGAGTTTGTCAACGAAGGCGTCGATCACCCGAACTGGATTGTCCTCATCGATCCAGTCCTCCAGGCACTCCGGAAACAGCGTCGTCTGCCCGCGATCGACCCCCTCAACGAAGCGCCTCATCTGATCCCTCCGCAAATCGCAGCGGAATCATACAGCGCGAATCAAATAACCAGATGCGTTTTCACACAACCAGGGTCAAAAGCAGACATCGCGCCCTGAAACTTCGATGTCCGCTTTACCCCCAAAAGCGGACATTACTGAGCGACAGTTGGACGTCCGTTTTGTGCCATAACGTCCGATTTGCGTCTCGACGCACCGCAGCAAAGTTTGCTTCGCTATTCGAT
>DASVWZ010000112.1:0-11184 GCA_036392935.1 Terriglobales bacterium
ATAGATACACAAACAGTCCTAGCGCCAACTGCGCCGCCACAAACACCACACCCATAATGATGAACGTGTAAGTGAATTGACTGTCAATGGATGCGGCAGCTGCGGAAGCTCCCACCGGCAGCCACCAGGTTTTGGCGATAAAAAAATATGTGCTGGCCAACGTAATCAGCCAGATGACGCAGAGTAAAACCAGGCCCATCGAAGCTCCTGCCACACACGTGGTTCGTCTGCTTTCCGCTTTGCGCTGCGGAATCGCGGTTGTTTAAAACGGAGGGAGTATATCACAGAGGAGTGTGACCAAAGCAATACAGTGATGTGACAGCAGAGATTCCACAGAATTTTTAGCGATTGTGATTTTTTTTGCAAACATGCAAACGCGATGTATTTGACGAGCGGCGCGGTTTTTGAGTAACATCGCGTGCAGATTCAGGGGATGGTGGGGACATTTACAATTAAGCCGTGGGTTGGCGCCTTCGCCAACTGGCCGGAAGTTTTCAACCCGCATTCTTTTAATTCCCATTACAAATTTAGTAGACAGTCACGCAACCGGGATGCTCTTATAACCGTTGCCTTCGACTTCACCGCGGCAGATTTCCAGGAGGAATGAGCATGGCAGACGACCCAGGTGCGGCGAAAACCCCTCCAGCAAGCGCAGGAGCCAACGCCGCCAGCTACGTTGGGTCATCGGCGCCGGGCACGTCGAAAGCCGCAGCCGCTGCCGGCGTTCCCTCGACCGGTCCCGAAGATAGCGTAGTTAATCAAGGCCGCCGCCAGTTGGCGTGGGTCGCCGTCGCAGCATTCCTCTCGGCGTGGTTTCTGGCATTCTTCCGTTTTTTTCTTCCCCGCACGCTGTTTGAGCCGGCCACTATTTTCAAAGTCGGCTACCCATCGGACTTTGCTCTCGGCGTCGATACCAAGTATCAGCAGAAATACCGCATCTGGGTGGTGCGCGACCCCGATCGGTTGTTCGTGATATATGCGCGCTGCACGCACCTCGGTTGCACGCCCGACTGGAAAGCCAGCGAGAACAAATTCAAATGTCCGTGTCACGGCAGCGGATACGACAGCGATGGGATCAACTTCGAAGGCCCCGCGCCGCGGCCTATGGACCGTGCCCACGTGGAACTGGCGCCCGACGGGCAGATCATCGTCGATGTTGCCCGGCTTTATCAGTGGCCCAAGGGGCAGCCTAGCCACTTCAACGATCCCGGATCGTTTTTGCTGTCGTGATAATTCAGGTTCTTAGGAACAGGGAGATGCAGGATGCCGGATGAGAAAGCGGGAAATGGCAAGTCGGCTGGATTAGTCGAGCGGGTGCAATCCGCAGTTAAAGAAGACCTGACTGCGCTCAAAACCGACATCCCTGCCAAGGCCAAAGAGCAGGTTGACCTGCTCAAAGATCCCACCAAGACCCAGGTCTACACTTCGATCTTCCGCCACAAGCACGATGACACCCCCCGCAACCGGGCGCTGGGCGTGCTTTCCAACGTCTTCCTGCACCTGCATCCCGCCAAGATCAATCGCGACGCGGTTCGCTACAGCTACACCTGGGGCATGGGTGGAATCACGTTTTATCTCTTCATCGTCCTGACTTTCACCGGCGTGCTGCTGATGTTCTATTACCATCCGACAAAAGTTCAGGCCTTCCGTGACGTTCTCTATCTCGAGCACGATGTCCCCTTCGGCAAACTCCTCCGCAACATGCACCGCTGGGCCGCGCACTTGATGGTCATCGCCGTCTGGCTGCACATGTTCCGCGTCTTCCTCACCGGCTCATATAAGAAACCGCGCGAATTCAACTGGAACATCGGCGTTCTGCTACTGGTCTTCACGCTGCTCCTTTCATTCACCGGATACCTTCTGCCCGACGATCAACTCGGTTTCTGGGCCGTCACTGTGGGAACCAATATGGCGCGCGCCACGCCGTTGCTCGGCCATGAAGGGCCGTTTGGCCCGCAACTTGGCATGACGCCTTACAACGACGTCCGATTCGGCTTGCTCGGCGGCTCGATCGTCGACGCCAATGCCCTGCTGCGCTCCTACATCTGGCACTGTATCGGCATTCCCATCGTCGCGTCTGTGCTGATGATCGTCCACTTCTGGCGCGTCCGCAAAGACGGCGGTATCTCCGGCCCGGCCGCGGTAGTGCTCGAGTCCGAAGTCAAGGAGGCGCGCAAGTAGCCATGGATTGGAAACAACTGTGGGAAATCGCTTCCGCGCCCGACAATGTACCGATCGTCGGACTGATTCCGCTGCTCGCCTTCTATATTTGGTTAGCGTGGCGCCAGGCGCAGGGCAATGACGAACTAATCGAGAAGTTAGAAAAGGACCCCGCGCTCGCCAAAACGCATCATCGCAAGACTTGGCCGTTCAAAGCCGGTTGGTCGAAAGAAGTCCATGTCTGGCCATTTCTTCTGCGCGTGGAGTTTCTGGCTGCGATCATTGTCACCATCATCCTGATGGTCTGGTCGATCACCCTGAACGCGCCGCTCGAAGAGCCCGCCAATCCCAACTTGACCATGAATCCTGCCAAAGCGCCGTGGTATTTCCTCGGCCTGCAGGAGATGCTGGTTTACTTCGATCCCTGGATCGCCGGCGTCGTCATGC
This sequence comes from Terriglobales bacterium, assembly GCA_036392935.1. GTDB lineage: Bacteria > Acidobacteriota > Terriglobia > Terriglobales > Acidobacteriaceae > DASVWZ01. The sequence goes on from DASVWZ010000112.1 coordinate 2,608, forward strand.
CCACGCTCATCATCGTCGGGCTGATGGTAATTCCGTACATAGACACCAACCCGCTTGGCTCCGGCTACTACACCTGGAAGCAGCGCCGCTTCGCCATCAGCATGTTCATGTTCGGTTTCATCGTCCTCTGGGTCGCGATGATCATCATCGGCACGTTCATTCGCGGTCCCGGATGGCAATGGTTCTGGCCCGGCCAGACCTGGGACCACAACCGTCTAATTTACGAAGTGAATCGCGATTTGCCTGACCTGTTGGGCATTACCTCAAATTGGGGTAAAGGCATTTTCGGCGCCATCGTCACCGGCGGATTTTTTCTGGTCGGCGGATTTCTTTTGAACGCGCTATTCCGCCGCACCAATCCGAAAGATTACAAGCGCATGAGCCTGCTCCAGTACTCGGTCATGATGGTTTTTGTGCTGACCATGCTCGCGCTACCCATCAAGATGCTGCTGCGCCTGTTGTTTCATATTAAGTACGTGTGGATTACGCCCTGGTTCAATGTTTAGACGGCCAACGTTTAGACGTTCAACGTTTGAAGAGTCTGCTGCTGACAGTTTGAACAGAAACGCTTAGGAGAAACTGGTGCCCGACAAGCCCGTGCCCGACAGTGATCCGGTAGTCACCAAATCGCTGGCGCTCTACTACGTAGTTGCGATGGTCCTGCTTATGGCGAGCCTTTTCTGGGCCTTGTGGGATGAAGACTTCGGGCAGCGTCCGTGGAAGGCGTTTCAGCACGAGTGGAAAGACCGCTACTCGGCATTTCTGAAAAGTGCTCGCTCCGGCGCAACCACCTCCGAAAAAGACGTTGAGAACAATCCCGAATACGCCAAACTAAAATCGGATTACGACACCGCCAATCAAGCCGCGGCGCCGCGTCTGAAAGAGATTAACGAGAAGCTGCGTTCGCTGAGTGCGGAAATTCTCGCAGTACAGAATGTATTCACCGATCGCCGCGCTTACGTGAACGCTCTTACCTACGACATCGAAACCACCACCAGCTCGTCATCGAAGCAGAGCAAGCTCAAAGACCTGCAGAGTTACCAGGCAAAATCCACGCCCGTCGAATTTCCTGACGGCAGCAAGAAAAGCTTCACATATCCCCAACTCGAAGAAACCTACAACGATCTCAAGAACCAGCGCGCCGAACAGAGCGCCGAGTTGGTCACACTGATCAAGCCCATCAACGACAAGAAAACCCTGCTTGACGCCTACATCGCCGACAACATGGTGAACCTGACGCCCGCGCAGATTCGCGGCCTGCAGGACAAAACGGAAGCCTGGGATCCGAAGATTCTGCAGATCAACGTGGCCGAAGCCAACATCGTCGACCGTTGCGAATCCTGCCACATGGGGATTCGCGAACCGGTGAAGCTCACAGCGACGAACATGACGCCCAAGGGCCAGAAGCCTGACGACTATTCGCGCGCTTTCACCACGCATCCCGAACCCATGCTCTTGAAGGTTCACGATCCCGAAAAATTCGGCTGCTCGCCTTGCCACCAGGGCAATGGCCGCGCCACCACCAGCGTGGAAAAAGCCCACGGCACGTACGAACACTGGCTGTGGCCGATGTATCCCAAACAAAATGTCGAAGCCGGCTGCCAGACTTGCCACGCGGCTGACATGGTCTTGATCAGCGGCGATACCGGCTGGACCATCAGCCAGGGTAAAAATCTTTTCCGTCAAAAAGGCTGTGTCGGATGCCATCGCTACGAAGGCTACGACAAAGAACCCGAAGACCTGCTCTCCATCGCGCAGCAGATCAAGCAGATGGAACAGGAGAAAAAAGAAAATCTCAAAGACGCCGGCATTCTGATGAAGGAAGCTGACGCGGCCGCTTCCAACGACGAAGCCAATCATCTCAACGATCGCGCCGTCGGCCTGAAAGTCGCCAACAGCAAGCTCGATCTGCGCATCGTGCAACTTGATCGCAGCGAAAAAAGCCTGCTGCAGGACGTGAAAAAAGTCGGCCCAAATCTGAAAGACGTCCGCCTCAAGCTCAACAAAAACTGGATTCCCGTCTGGCTGAAAAAGCCCACCGATTTCCGTCCCACCACTAAGATGCCGAACTTCCGCCTCAACGACGAGCAGATTCGCGCCATCTCGGCATACGTCTGGCAATCCGGCTTGACCGATGCTCTGCCCAAGCAACCCGCTGGGAACGCTGCCCACGGTAAAGAGCTATTTGAAGAGCGCGGCTGCCTCGCTTGCCATTCCATCGGCGAAGGCGCGGAATTGCAAGGCGGAAACTTCGCCGCCAACCTGACTCGCGTTGGCGAAAAAGCCAATTACGATTATCTCGTCCGCTGGGTGCACAACGCCCGCCAGCGCACGCGCCCTTATTGCCTGTACGAGAAAAAAGACATCGGCCCCGAAGACTACGCCAAGAAAGGCTTGCCCTACGTCTTCGATCTCGACCACAGCAAGTGCCCGAACGACGGCCATGAAATGCAAGTCCAGAACATGACCGTGATGCCGAGCCTGCGTCTCGCTCCATCTGATGCGCAGGACATTGCGTCATACTTAATAACTCTCAAGAAAAAAGACCCCAGTTCCTATCCCGACGCCGCCTTCATGGACGATCCCAAACTCAAAGACGAAGGCAAGCAATGGATACGTCACTTCGGCTGCGCCGGCTGCCACGAAATCTCCGGCTTTGAAGAAGAAGGACGCATTGGCACCGAACTGACCTTTGAAGGCAGCAAGCCGATCGAGCGTCTCGACTTCGCCCTGCTCACCGAAGTTGCCCAGCGCGGCACCGGCGAGCCCATCGCCGATCCCGAAGATCTCGCGCGTCTGCCCGAAGGTCCGGCCAAAGGCGAGTGGTACACGCACAAAGGATTTTTCGAGCACAAGCTCGCCGAACCCAACATTTGGGACAAGGGCAAGATCAAAGCTGAGACTGAAAAGCTCCGCATGCCCAACCTGCACCTGAGCGCGCTCGAAGTGCAGCAGATCACCACGTTCCTCATGGGCAGCCAGGAGAGCGGATTGCCAGCCAGCTATCAATACCGCCCACTCGATTACCGCCGCGATATCCAAGAAGGTTGGTGGGTCGTCGAAAAATACAACTGCATGGGCTGCCATCAATTCATTCCTGGCCAGAAAACCGCGCTCATGGGCATGGAACGTTACCGCGAAGCCCAGGAGCAGCTTCCGCCCAAGCTCCTGACTGAAGGCGCACGCGTGGATCCCGAATGGTTGCTGCACTTCCTGACCAATCCGTCTCTCAGCGACACTGATACCAACCGTAACGGCGTGCGTTCGTACCTTCAAGTCCGCATGCCGACATTCTCCTTCTCGGAAAACGAGCTCGGCAAGCTTGTCCGGTTCTTCCAGGCCTTGTCGCGTCAGCCGTTCCCGTATATTCCGCAGCCGTTGCCTACGCTCACTGCCAAAGAGACCGATATGGCTCGCAGCCTGTTCTCGAGCACGGCCGCGCCCTGTCTCAAGTGCCACGCCACCGGCGATCCCGCTCACGACAAAACTGCCACCGCGCCCAACTTCCTTCTGGCCCGCGGGCGACTCAAGCCCGACTGGGTCGAGCGTTGGATCATCGATCCGCAAGCCATCGCACCCGGCACCGCAATGCCTTCGGGCTTGTTCAAGCAGGAGAACGGCCACTGGGTTTTCTCCGGCCCGACGCCGCCGTCGTTCGAAGGCTACGACAAAGATCAGACCAAGCTGCTGGTCGATTACATCTTCCAGTTGACGCCGGAAGAGCAGCGCAAAGTTTCCAGCCAGATGGGACGCAGCCAATCGAAGCTCGCGCCTGCATCAAGCCACAACAAGCAAGCCAGCTCATCATCGAGCCGCGCAGAAGGACGGGTTGGTGGCGCATACTAAGACTTCCAATGCAGTAAAATCGACTTATCCCAATAAAAGAGGTGTATTAACGTCATGAAACAACATTTGTGGAGAGTTGTGCTCGGCTCTGCGCTGCTTTGTCTCGCGCTCACGATCGGGTGCAGCAAGAAAGAAAATACCGAAGAACAGCCGTCGAACGCTCCGGCCATGTCGGCCGCGCCTGCTGCTACCCCGATCGATCCGGCCACTGTGGCCAGCGTCAGCGGGACGGTTACGCTCGATGGCGCCGCGCCCAAGCCGACCAAGATCGACATGAGCCAGGATCCTGCCTGCGCCGGCGCAAACATGTCTGAAACTGTCGGCGACGACGGCGGAAAGCTCGCCAACGTTTTCGTCTACGTGAAGGACGGCCTCGGCAATCGCAACTTCGACACGCCGGCAACGCCGGTCGAGCTCGACCAGAGCGGCTGCAAATATCATCCCCACGTACTCGGCGTGATGGTCAACCAGCCGGTCAGCATCGTGAACAGCGATCCGACTACGCACAACATTCATCCCACGCCGAAAGACAATCGCGAATGGAACGAGTCGCAGCCGCCGAAATCCGCGGCGCTCTCGAAGACCTTCACCCGCGAAGAGATTATGCTGCCGGTCAAGTGCAACCAGCATCCTTGGATGAAGATGTACGTGAACGTCGTCAAGACGCCGTTCTACGCGGTCACTGGGCCCGATGGCAAGTACGAGATCAAGGGGCTTCCGCCGGGCGATTACACCATCGCCTTCGTGCAGGAAAAACTCGGCGAGCAGGACCAGAAAGTCACGGTCGCGGCAAAAGACAGCAAGACGGTCGATCAGGCGTTCAAGGCCGAGTAATTCGTGCCCGGGGGATTGCTCGGCGATTCCCCGGTTGTTTTTCGTTGGCGCACATGGATAAGGAGGGCGTTTGCGTCCCATTTGGATGATGCTGGTGATCTCGATCGTGCTGGGCGTCGTTCCGCTGCTGGGGATCGTCTGGACGATCGTCACCGGAACCGTCACGACTGTGGACGGTCTGTTCATGAGTCTGATTTTGCTGACGCTCTCCGGCATTTTCTTTCTCAATGTTTATCTCGAACTCGAAAAACGCGGCGCGCTGGCGTTTCTGCACAAGAAAAAAGAAGCCGCCGCACCCGCCAAGAAAGCGTAGTTCGCATCCCCAATGGCCGCGCAGCCAATTCCCGCAGTTTCAAGTGACGCATCAATGGAAACGGCTGCTAATTCGCCGAAACCGCCGCGCAAGCGCATTTCCACGCGCAACCGCCTGCTTTTTTTTCTCACCGCGTGGCTTATCGTGCTCATGCCGTTCCTTTTCTGGTGGAACACCTGGTTCGGCCGCCATCTCAGCGACCAGGAAATCAGCCAGTATCTGCGCGACGAAAAAAAACCGCGCCACATTCAGCACGCGCTGGTGCAGATCGGCGAGCGCATGTCCCAGCAGACGCTAACACCCGGCAATGCCGCCGAATGGTATCCCGAACTGGTGCGGATTTCGACCTATCCGGTCGAAGAAGTCCGCAATACCGACGCCTGGGTCATGGGTCAGGACACCACTTACGCCAACTTTCATCCCGCTCTGCTGGCCATGTTGAACGATTCGTCGCTCATGGTTCGCGGAAATGCGGCGCTGTCGCTGGTTCGCTTCGGCGACGCCTCCGGCCGTCCGCAGATTCTCGCGCTGCTGTCCCCCGCCACGATCACCGCAACCGCAGCCGGCTCCATCATTGAAACTGCCAAACCAGGCACGACCATCCGTCAGAACGGACTCGTCGCCAAGCTAAACAGCTCCGGCCAGACCGTCGAGCTTCGTTCTCCCATCGCCGGACGTGTGCGCACGGTTACCGTCGCCAGCGGCGCCAACGTCTCCGCCGGAGATCAGATAGCCGTCGTCGATCCCGCACCCGAGCAGGTTTGGGAAGCGCTGCGCGCGCTTTATTTAATCGGCCAGGTCGACGATCTCCCCGCCATCCGTCCGTATGAACGCGAGGTCCCTGAAGTCCCTGACTACATCCGCCAGCAAGCAGTCTTAACCGAAAAAGCGATCCAGGATCGCACGGCCAAGCGGTGAGCCGATAGCTGGATTTTGGGGTACCCCCCCTCCCCCCCTCCATTTTTTAAATCTCTTATAATCATTGACTTAGCGGGAGCGTTCCCGCCAGATCTATCAGTTTAAAGGGTTTAGAGGTAAAATCTTCCAAACAAAGGACTTGGCCGCGCAAGTCATCAGTTCTCGGCCGTCAGCTATCAGCAAAACCAATCGCTATCCGACCAGCCGATGCGGCTTTGAAGCGGCCGAAAATCCAAATTTTTAACGCAGGCGGCACAGGGGCAAGGTTGTCAAAGATCGGGTGCGTCTACTTCAATTGTGGCGAGGTGAAAAAGTGAGGTCAAGCGGAAAATGTGCCAGCCGTTGTTGTGATCGACGTCACTGACCTGGAGGGTTGGCCGGCGGAAGAATGATGGAATGGTCAGGAAAATCGTGTTTGCCGGGCTACTTATAGGGATCGCTGTCTTTAGGGCGGGAGCACAGATGGCTCCGCCTTCGCACAACATTCTTGGGGATGCAAACCTGTTTGCCGATGCCCACCTGAAGGGGCTGGACGCACAGGTTCACCTTTCTGACGAGCAAAAACAAAAACTCCGTCCCGTGTTCTACGCGGAGGGGCAGAAGTTGATCGCGATCATGAATGATGCCACGTTGGGTGATGATCAGAAGGGGCAAAAGATCGGCGAGTTGCACGAGGAGACGGCGGCAAAGGTGACGTCCATGCTTACGCCAGCGCAGCGGAAAGCTCTGGCACCTACGGAGCAAAAGCCCCAGGCGCAAAGGCCCGCATCGCAGACGTGAAGGGGCGGTATTCAGTTCTTAGTTCAAGCCCGGTTCGCCGGTTCACGGAAACTTGTGCCCTTCCGTTTAGCGGCTTAGTAGGTCATGGGGCCGACGACTTTTTCGACCTCAGCGGTGTCGAGCATGACGATGGCGTCCCAGGGGCAACCATCGAGGAAGGCTCCGTCGGGACCTTTGCTGGTGCACTTTTTGCAGCCGATGCAGAGCAGCGCGTCGACGTCGATGCGGCCGAAGGGAGGATGGTCGACGTCGGGGATCCAGAACATGCAGTCTTCGACCGGGCAGTACTCGACGCAGGCGGGCGAGCCGGCGCATCCGGTGCAGCATTCGGTGATGACGGCGAGTTCTTTGGGTTTTTTCTTGCGCGCGGTGACGATGCCCTTGGAGCGGGGCTCGTTTTTCAGTTCATCGGGCACCATGCCCGGAGCTTTGGTGGTTGCGGTGTCGGTCGCCATCCTGAAGGGATTATACCTGTGGAGGCTGTTTCATTGAAGCCGTTATTCGCCTTCTGCTAGCGGGTCTTGACACACGGCCTAGAGGAGTTAGTCTGTCACCGGGAGATCAATTCTGGCGGACGCAAAGGTCGAGATTCGCGAGGCGTACCAAGGCTATGAGCCTCCCGTTGATGCTGCGGCGATCGTGCGCAGGATGCTGGCGTCGGTGCCAGACCGTTACCTTCGGGGTCTCCGTTCCGTCGTGCTCACAAACGAATCTGCAATGCCTCGCCGCGATCGGAAGGGCAAGACTTGGTGGCGAGGCCGGAAACGTTCGAAAACCCGCATTTTGGGACGTTATCACGGAGGGGAAAAAGACTCGATCTACATCGAGTTGCGCGTCGATAAGATCCTGTCCGGTGTCCCGAGATGGTGGCTGTGGGTAAAGTTTCTGCGCGAGGTTCGCTTTGCGAATGTGCTCTTTCACGAGATTGGACATCACATCCACCACTGTGTTCGTCCTGAATATGCAGACAAGGAAGACACGGCGGACAAGTGGGGACGAAGACTTAGCGGCAACTACTCTCGCAAGACCTATTGGTACGCGCTGCCCGTGTTGATCCCAGCGTCGAAGGCCTTGCGGCTTGCAAGCCGCAAGGGATGGATGTGATTCCCCACCGCGCGCCTAATCGTCTGCGACGGGGTTGTGGAGGGGGCGGACTTGACCTCAGCGGCTAAAGCCGCGAACTAAGAGCTGATCCGTGATCGCAGCGCTGAAGCGCTGCGCCACCCAAAAGCAGGGGCGCAGGCTGGCCCATCCCCAGCCACTTCGAGGTAGGTATCTGTAGCTCCTACTCGTCTGCGACGGGGTTGCGGAGGGTGCCGACGCCTTCGACCGTGATTTCGACGACATCGCCGGCGACAACCGGGCTGACGCCTTCGGGCGTGCCGGTGGGGATGAGATCGCCGGGCATGAGCGTCATGACGTTCGAGGCGTAGCGGATGAGCTCGTCGATGGGAAAAATGAAGTCGCGGGTGTTGCCATGCTGGCGAAGCTGCCCATTGACGCGAGTTTCGACGGTGACGCCGGCCCAGGGGTCGATTTCGTTCGAGACGAGCGGGCCGACGGGACAGAAGGTGTCGAAGCCTTTGGCACGGGTCCACTGGCTGTCGGATTTTTGCAGATCGCGGGCGGTGAAGTCGTTGACGGCGGTGTATCCGAGGATATAGGGGCGAACGTCGGCCTCGGGTGGGAGCTTGTGGCAGCGCTTGCCGATGACGATGCCGAGTTCGCCTTCGTAGTCGGTGCGCTGCGAGACTTTGGGGCGCAGGATGGACTGGCCGGGGCCGAGCACAGATGATGGCGGCTTGAAAAACATCAGCGGCTCTTTGGGAATGTCGTGGCCGAGTTCGGCGGCGTGGGCGCGGTAGTTGCGGCCGATGCAGATGATC
>DASVWZ010000113.1:0-2093 GCA_036392935.1 Terriglobales bacterium
AGATGGAATGGAATTCATGCCAGAGGAGTTCTTGCAGGTCTGGGGCTACGATCAAACAGTAAGATGGGACCAGTGCGTCTTTTTCGAGGGCGGTATTTTGAAGTGTGCGATAAACGATTCGCCTTTCACGACCGATGATAAGGAGACCGTGTACGCGTCGAAAGGTTGGGCAATATGGGTATGCAGCATGCCCATGGTCGAAAACCCGCAAAGCAGACAGTCTCACAATTACATCTTTTCTGGAACGCATAGTCTTGTCCAATACAAGATGAGCCTGAGCGGGGAGCGTGATTCCAACACAAGATGAGCCTGGAGATAAGTGGCATGCTGAGGATTGACGACCAGCGTGCACGAAGCAGAGAAACTGAGCTTGGAACAGATCGCGGCTTTTCTGAACGCCAGCCAGACCATCCGATTCAAAGGCCAAACCCAAACCCAGGTGTATCGCTGGATCGAGCAGGTGCTCTGCCAGCAGCAGTACCATCAGCTGGGCCGTCAGGCGCGAGGACTGGTGCGCCGTTACCTGGAGAAGATGACCGGCCGGAGCCGGGCGCAAGTGACGCGCCTGATCGCGCGTTATCGGCAGCGCGGCACGATCGAAGCTCTCGTCTACCGCCGTCATCGTTTTCCGCAGCGCTACACTCGCGCCGATCTCGAACTGCTGGCCGGCGTCGATGAGGCGCATGAAAGCTTAAGCGGGCCGGCCACGCGGCGGATTCTCGAACGCGAATATCAGCACTACGGCAAGGCGGAGTACCAGCGCCTGGCCTCGATATCGGTCGCTCACCTGTACAACCTGCGGCAACAACCGCGCTATCGCGTGCGTCGTCTGCATTACGTCAAAACCAAGCCCACAACGGTGGCCATCGGAGAGCGGCGGCGGCCCGATCCGCAAGGCCAGCCCGGCTATCTGCGGGTCGATAGCGTGCACCAAGGCGATCAGCCCGGAGCCAAAGGCGTGTTCCACATCAACGCCGTCGATCAGGTCACGCAATGGCAAATCGTCGCGGCCACGGCGCGCCTCAGCGAGGCTTGGCTGGTACCCGTGCTGGTCGCCATGATCCGCCAGTTTCCTTTCCGCATCCTGGGCTTTCACTCCGACAACGGCAGCGAGTTCATCAACGCCGTGGTGGCGCGCTTGCTCAACAAATTACTCATCGAGCAAACCAAAAGCCGGCCGCGGCACAGCAACGATAACGGCTTGGTGGAAACCAAGAACGGTGCCGTCATTCGCAAGCACATGGGCTACGGCTACATCCATGCCGCCCACACCCAGCGCATTCAGCAGTTCTATACCGCCTACTTCAATCCTTATCTGAACTACCATCGGCCCTGCGGGCAACCCGACATCACCTTCGACCAGAAAGGCCGCTCCCGCTGCGTGTACCGTCGCTATCAAACGCCGCTGGAAACCCTGCTGGCCTTGCCTCGGTCCGCGCAGTATCTGCGCCCCGGACTGACCCTGGCTGTGTTGCAACCCATCGCCGCCGCCCGCAGCGACACCGAAGCTGCGCAGCGCATGCAACTGGCCAAGCGCCGACTCTTCCAGCAGCTGCAACGGCCGGCGAACGGGCCGTGGAAATGACGGAGGAGGAAATCCCCGAAAAACAAAACCGGGGATTCCCTCCTCCTTGGAAAGCGCAAAAACGCGCTTCCCACATTTCCACCGCCCCGGCGGCTGCTATATTTTTCAGAATCTAACCCGAAAGGAGCTTTCCTCCGCCACTCTCCACATCCTCTCCTTCAGGCTCATCCTTCGATTGGAAAAGACTTCATGCGTTTAGACGATGAACGGACAGCAGAATGACCCGCACGAAATCGTGCTAAGTCCGATGGAATGCAAGAGCAAGTCTGCCCCTTGCCAAACGCTATGTCCTAAGACCTGCCGGCCATCGCCCGCCTTCAGAATTGCCACCGCGTGGCGGCATTCGCGAATTTCTTCTCGTACATCCCGAAAACGACAGTCGGGCGCACGATGAAGATCGGTCCGAGTGTCGGATCGAGTTTCCAGGGCTTGTACTTGCGCGCGTACGAGCGCCCGAGTTCCTTGATGCGATCGGGGTCGGTGAGTTCCTCGGCGCGCCCTTCGACGA
>DASVWZ010000114.1:0-2370 GCA_036392935.1 Terriglobales bacterium
TCCCGGCGGGACGCTGACGACGGTGTACAGCTTTTGTTCGGTGAATTATCCCGACTGCGCGGACGGCTACCTTCCTCAGTACGCCGCGCTGATGCAGGCCACCGATGGGGCCCTATACGGAACAACGCCCACGGGCGGGACGAACTGCAGCCCGACCGGGTGTGGCACGATTTTCAAAATCACCACGGGCGGCACGCTGACGACGCTGTACAGCTTTTGTGCAGCCAGCGGCTGCCCTGACGGCCAGATTCCGCGCGGGACCCTGGTCCAGTACACCAATGGGAGTTTGTACGGGACGACGTTCGAGGGCGGAGCCAACAACAAAGGGACGGTGTTCAGCCTGTCGGTGGGTCTGGGCGCATTCGTGGAACCGCAGACGACCTCCGGCAAGGTGGGAGCGACCGTCAAGATTCTGGGAACGAATCTGACCGGCGCGACTAGCGTTAAGTTCAACGGTACGGCGGCTGTCTTCAAAGTAGCTTTGAGTTCTGAAATTACGACCACCGTGCCCACCGGCGCGACGACGGGCACGGTCGAGGTGACGACCCCGACGGGAACGCTCAAGAGCAACGTAGTCTTCCGGGTGACGAACTGACAATTTGACCGGCTTGGGAGGGACGCGAAGGTCGGGTAAGAGCGCCCGGCGCACGCTTTATTTGATATTCCGGATGATCGCGGGCGCAGCCCGTTGAAAACCTTCCTCTTGGAAGAATCGGGAAAAAGAGAGAAAATAATAGATTGTGCGAAAGGCGCCTGTCCGGACCCCAGGCTGTCGGCGTGCGCTTTTGCAGATGGGTCTGTATCGGTCGGAAACCAAGTCCGAGCGTGGCCGATCCTGTTCGGGGCACGCACCTTGCCGCGCTTTTTCACGGAGACATAACTTTATGGCCAGCATTACGACTGTAGAAGTGGAACCCGCCGGGCAGGAGCACAATCACCGGCTCGCCGCATGGGTGGAGGAAGTGGCCCGGATGACCAAACCGGAGCGGGTGCACTGGTGCAATGGGTCGGAAGAAGAATACCGCGCAATGATCGAGCAGATGGTGCTGGCCGGAGTGGCGATTCCGCTCGATCCGGAGAAACGCCCGAATAGCGTGCTGATCCGATCGAATCCAGCCGATGTCGCGCGCGTCGAAGACCGCACATTCATTTGCTCACGCCGCAAAGAAGATGCCGGGCCTACCAACAATTGGGAAGATCCCGAGCAGATGAAGGCGAAGCTGCGGGGCCTATATGCGGGATCGATGGTCGGGCGAACCATGTACGTGATTCCGTACAGCATGGGCGTGGTGGGTTCACCGATCGCGAAGATCGGTGTGGAGATCACAGATTCGCCTTACGTAGTCGCGAACATGCACATCATGGCCCGCGTGGGGAACAAAGTCCTCGATGCCCTGGGTGAGGATGGCGAGTTCGTACGCGGATTGCACTCGCTGGGTGCTCCGCTGGCGCCGAATGAACAGGATTCGACCTGGCCCTGCAATCCCGTGCACAAGTACATCTGCCATTTTCCCGAAACGCGCGAGATATGGTCCTACGGTTCGGGGTACGGCGGCAACGCACTGCTGGGAAAGAAATGCCATGCCCTGCGGATTGCGTCGGTGCAGGCACGCGATGAGGGTTGGATGGCCGAGCACATGCTCATCCTGAAGCTGATCAGCCCCGCGGGCGACGCCAAGTACATGACGGCGGCGTTCCCTTCGGCGTGCGGCAAGACCAACCTGGCGATGCTGATTCCGTCAATTCCAGGATGGCGAGTGGAGACAATCGGCGATGACATTGCATGGATGAAGTTCGGAGCGGATGGGCGGCTGTATGCCATCAATCCCGAGTTTGGGTTTTTTGGTGTGGCGCCCGGCACCAGCAAGAAATCGAATCTGAACGCGATTTTAACGGCGGAGCGGAATTCAATCTTTACCAATTGCGCCATGACCTTGGACCACGACATCTGGTGGGAGGGAATGACCGACGAGAAGCCGGCAGAATTGATGGACTGGCTACGGCGACCGTGGACGCCCGCTTCGGCACACAAGGCAGCACATCCAAATGCGCGCTTTACCACCCCGGCAAAACAGTGTCCGGTGATAGCGCCGGAGTGGGAACAACCCCAGGGTGTGCCCATTGACGCGATTTTATTCGGTGGAAGACGTGCCGGGATCGTGCCCCTGGTGAACGAAGCGTTCAACTGGCAGCACGGAACGTTCTTAGGAGCCACTTCGGCCAGCGAAACCACTGCGGCGGCGGCCGGCAAAGTAGGTGAGTTACGGCGCGATCCGATGGCGATGCTGCCGTTTTGCGGCTACAACATGGTCCGGTACTTCGAGCATTGGCACGTGATGGGGCGTCGGCTGCCCAGGCGCCCGAAGATTT
>DASVWZ010000115.1:0-1628 GCA_036392935.1 Terriglobales bacterium
TCGGCAAGGTTCCTGTAAAAACGGTCGGTTTTCTCGACCAAGATCACACGGCAGCCAGGGTTCGTTTTGAGATACTGCAGCATGGCGGTGAAACCCGGACGGCCGGGCTTCTTGGCCGTGTGTACATCACCAAACTCCTGCTCAATGGCCAAATCATTTTCTGCAGCATAAGGCGGGAACAATGCCCGCTGCGCCGGAATGCTAAAGCCTAGTGTGGTGTCTCCGAAATAACTAGACAGTTCACCGCTTCCGCTTTCTGGTTTTGGGGCTGGTACAGCCGGGCTTGATTTGTTCCAAGGTGCGCCGGCACCGATTGAGCTTTTCCTGAATGGATTCCACGGTCGCGGTCCAGACGAAGGGTTTGGGATTCTGGTTCCAAGCCTTAAGGAAGGCCTCGATGGACGCCTTCAGATCGGCGACGCTGAGGAAGACGCCGCGGCGGATGGCCTTGTTATCCAGGTGGCCGAACCATCGCTCGACAAGATTCATCCAACTCGAACTGGTGGGGACGAAGTGAGGCACGAACCGGGGATTCCGTTTCAGCCACGCCTTCACTTTGGCGTGCTTGTGCGTCCCGTAGTTATCCATGATCAGATGCAACGGGACATCGCCGGGGAACTCGGCGTTGATGTGACGCAGGAATTTCAGAAACTCCTGATGGCGATGTCTCTCATGGCATTCGCCGATAACCTTGCCCTGTAAAGTTTCCAGCGCGGCGAACAGAGTGGTCGTGCCGTTGCGCTTGTAATCGTGGGTCATCGTACCGCATCGACCCTTTTTAATCGGCAACCCCGGCTGTGTGCGGTCCAGTGCTTGAATTTGGCTCTTTTCGTCGACGCAGAGGATGATCGCCTGTTGTGGGGGATTCAGGTATAAACCCACCACGTCAGTCATCTTTTCCAGAAACTTCGGATCGCGGGAGAGCTTGAAAGTCTCCGTACGATGGGGCTGTAGATTGTGGGCGCGCCAGATATTGTTCACGGTCGACTTGCTGACACCCTGGCTTTGCGCCATGGTCCGGCAACTCCAGTGCGTCATACCAGCCGGTTTGGTTTGTAGGGTTGCCTCTACGATAGCGGCGATCTTGTCGATTTGATAGGTGGGCTTTCGTCCGCGACCGGGAGCGATGTCCCACAAACCGTCGAGGCCCTCGTCAGCAAAGCGCTTGCGCCACAGAATCACCGTATTTCGATTCACCGACAGCCGCTTCGCAATGGCCACATCGGAATCACCGCCGGCGGCAGCCAGAACGATGCGGCAACGCAAAGCCACCTGCTGTGGGGTGCCATGCGCCCCCGTCCACAGTTCGAGCTTCTCACGATCTAGTGCGGCAAGCTCACACGATTTCCCCATGCCCCAGCATAAGCCAATCACCCGTAAGTTGTCTAGTTATTTGTTGGACACTACACTAGGTTTACCAAGGCGGACTGGCTGAAGTGCTGCTTGGCGTGGAGACATAAATGCGCCTATTGCGGCCGCCAAGTTAAGCAATTGACTCGCGGTCACTTCATCCCTCTTGCCGATCCTGAGTGTCCCGGCACGGTACCCTGGCACATAGTTCCGGCCTGCCTGCACTGCAAAGTAAGAAAGGAATATCACGGGTGCACGCAGAGAGCGGCCGCAAGGAT
>DASVWZ010000116.1:0-3283 GCA_036392935.1 Terriglobales bacterium
ATTCGGAAGAATTATCCAAATGCGTGGAGCCGGTATGGATTTGTGGATGCGTTCAATCCACTGAAAAATTGGTACGACAAGGATGTGATCGGGATCGATACGGGGATCACGATGCTGATGGCGGAGAATCTGCGCACCGGATTTGTGTGGGAGATGTTTATGAAGAATCTGGAAGCGCGGCGCGGGATGGAGAAGGCGGGATTTGTGCCGGATGGGACGGCGAGCGCGGGGAAGAAGTAGTTCGGGGATTACTGAAGTTCGACGACGGCGAGGGCGTGGGGCGGCAAGGTGATGGTCAGTGTGCCGTTGTTGATTGTCGTGGTTTCCGGTGGCGGAAGGATGGCGGCTTTGCGCAGGTCCTCGATCTGGCTTGGGGTGGGATATTGCGGCGAGGACATTCTTTGATAAGCGGCGTGAATGTCGCCGTGGTCAGCGTCGACGGTTTGAATGCTTGCATGGCGCGGCTGCGTGTTTACGAATTTGAGTGAGGTCGTCTTCGGCGATCCGGGTGATTCGGGATCGCTGTAATTCCAGACGGCCAAAACGAGTTTGCCGGCGTCGTTGCGCGTGGCGATGATCGAATCAGAGTTGACGGCGATTCGTTGATCGCCGAGCGTATGAAGCAGGCGGAAGGCGTTGAATGCGGGCTTGGGAATGCCGTCTTCGGCGATGAGACCGTAGCCGCCGTAGAAAGGCGTCTTGACTACTCCCTGCTCTTCGAAGACATCGGAGAAAGTCCAATAGGACATCATTTCGGTCATGCCGTCGCATTGGCGGATGGTGTCGGCCATCCACGGTCCCATGAAAATTGCGTCGGTGATGGCGGGTTTGGTCATGTAGGTGGCGTTGAACTCGCTCATAATGAGCGGGAGTTTCGGAAAAGAAGACGATTGAATCTGGTCGTGGACTTTTTTGACGGCGCGGCAGACCATTTGATCGCGAGGGATCGGCTGGTCGGTGTGGAAGACGTCTTGTGGGAGGTCGTCGCCATAGACGTGGGTTGAGGCGAAGTCGACGGGGATTTTGTTTTCGGCGCAGTGGCGGAGGAAATCGTCGACCCACGCGGCTTGTGCGGTAGCGGGTCCGCCGACGCGGAGGCGCGGGTTGACGGCTTTGATGGCACGCGCGGTGTGATCGTAGAGTTCGAAGTAGGTGGGTTGCTTGGGATCGCCAGCCCAGAAGTCGAGATTGGGTTCATTCCAAACTTCGAAGTACCACTGCGCAACTTCGTTGATGCCGTAGCGATCGACGAGGTGGCTGACGAAGGCGTGGATGAGGTCGTCCCACTTGGACCAGTCTTTTGGCGGGGCAACGTTTGGCTTGTACCAGAAGACGTGGATGGCAGGTTTGGCGGCAAGTTTATAGGGCATGAAGCTCAGTTCGACAAATGGGCGGACGCCGCGAGCGAGCAAGCCGTCGTAGATCTGATCGACGTAAGAAAAGTTGTAGATGGGGCGACCCTGGCTGTCTTCATCGTAGACACCGACTTCGTCATGAAGGATGGCGTGGAAGCGGACGTAGCGGAAATCGGTGACTTGTTTGACGTTGTTCAGATCGCGGCGATAGCTTTCGCGCAGCGAAAGAATGGCGCGGCCGGAGCCGAACATCTGCTCCCAGAAATGAGGGAAAGGATGGGCGGGTGCGTTGGCGTCGATGACGATGGATTCGGCGGCGGCCTTCGGGGAGTCTTGTGCCGGGCAATGATGAATTGAAAAGAAGATCACTGCGATTGCAAAAGCGAGCCGGACTCGATGGGAGCGGGTCAATGATTTTCCGTAGACGATAACATTCAGGCGGCGGGCGCGCCGTATTTTTCGGATGGTTGAATATACGCGACGGGTTTTTCTTCGAGCAACAACTCGGTGGCCTGCACGCGCGGATCCTGGTGAAACCAGTGCTGAATGATGCCGTCGCGGAGCAAATTGGTGACCGCGAGGAGGCTCATGCCCTGGTGGTGCGCCATCCAGTTGCGTACGAGTTCGTATTTGCGCCGCCGAGTGCCGGGAGCGGAGATGTAATCGGCGGAGTCGTAGAATCCGAATTGTCCCAGCCATCCCATACGTGACATTCTGCGCAGGTTTTCGACGGCGGCGGGAGTGTCGGCCTGCAAGGCAAGAAATGTGGAATAGGGTGAGATGACGGTGGCATTGCCTTCGGGTTTGGAAATCGCCAGTGAAGGAATGCCGAAGGCGAAATATCCGTAGCTGCCGTCGTTGTCTTTTTTGGCGCGAGCGGATTCGGAAATTCCCCACGGCGTTCCTTTGGACGCGCCATAGGCGCGCTGGACGCGGACTGCAGCTTCCTGCGACCGGGCGAGCAGGGTGTCAGGCTGGGTGCGCATCCAGATGGCGGGCATGAGGTACTCGAACATGGTGCCGCTCCAGGAAAGCAGAATGGGACGGCCTTGCTGCAGAGTGTGAAGGCGGCTGAGAGAAAACCAGAGGTCTTGAGAGATTTCGCCCTTGGCGATGGCAACGAAGGCGGCGATGCGGGCCTCGGAGGCGAGCAAGTCGTAGCAAGCCGAGGTGACGCGATTGGTTTCGACTTCGAATCCTACGGCCAGGAGCTTGCGGCGTTCGTTGACGAGGAAGCTGAAGTCCATTTGATTGGCGAGGGCGTTGGAGTCGGCAGCGATCTCTCGGATCTCGTCGATCAACGAGAGTGAGCGGCGGCGCGCCTCGGGCAGCAAAGCAAGGAGCTGGTGAATTGAAGCATCCTTGGTTTCCGCGGGGGTCTCCGCGGGCTTTTCTGATATGGAATTTAAGTCGGCGTCGAGTTGGGTAATGAAGTCAGGCAGGACGTTGAGCGGGGGGTTCGTGGGCTTCGAAAGGCTCTTCAGCGTCGCATTTTGGCGGAGAGAATCGAATTCCGGAAGCAACCACGGCATGTAGGTGCGCACGGTCTTCCTGATCGCGTTAAGACGGCTTACCGCCTCGTCGATGAACCATCCGGCTTCGACGCTGTGCTTGCGCTGGGCGTGGCGCAAATCGTAGAAGGTGCGGTCTGGAATACTCAGGGCATAAGCGAGCCAGTCGGGCCGACTCAGGCCTTTTTCCAGTTCGGCGTAGGATTTTCGCGGCAACAGACGCAGCTCGGTGAGTTCGTGGGCGCAATCGAGAATTCCGGCGGCCAGCGAAGGGTCGAGCAAAGGCCGCTCCAACTGCTCGAGCGATCCGTGCAGCAAGGTCCACAGCGATGCGACGAGATTTCCGTTGTCGACGGTGGAGACAAAACGCGGAGTCAGAGGATCGAGAGTGCGCGTGTCATACCAGTTGAATAGATG
>DASVWZ010000117.1:0-45051 GCA_036392935.1 Terriglobales bacterium
GAGTTCAAGACTCTCGTCACCGAGGTGCTTATGCCGCATGCCAGCGCCATCCTGCTCGATCCCGAATGGGGTTTGCCGGCCTCCAAGCATCGCGCCAAAAACGCCGGGCTTCTGCTCGCATACGAAAAAACCGGATATGACAAAACCGGGCCCGGCCGTTTGCCGGATCTTCTCGATCACTGGTCTGCCTCCCGCCTGAAACACGCCGGCGCGGATTGCGTGAAAATTCTTCTCTACTACACCCCATTCGATCCGAAGGATGTGAACGACATAAAACATGCCTGGGTCCAGCGCATCGGCGACGAGTGCCGCGCCAATGACATCCCGTTCTTCCTCGAATTCGTCGGATACGAAGAGGGAGCCGACGAAAAAGGCTTTGACTATGCCAAGAAAAAACCCGAGATCGTCATCGAAAGCATGCGCGAATTCACCAAAGATCATTACGGCGTCGACGTCCTGAAAGTCGAAGTCCCGGTCAACATGAAGTACGTCGAAGGCGCCAAGTGCTTCGCCGGGCAAAAAGCTTATTCCCGCAAAGAGGCTGAAGATCTGTTCCTGAAAGCGGCCAAAGCCGTGACCAAGCCGTTCATCTATCTTTCCGCCGGAGTCAGCAATGCCGAGTTCACCGAGGCGCTCGAACTGGCGGCCGAGTCCGGTGTGAAATTCAACGGCGTGCTCTGCGGACGAGCCACCTGGAAAGACGGCATCCCCGTCTACGCCAAGCAAGGCGCGGAAGCTTTCCGCAAGTGGCTGCAGAATGAAGGCGTAAAAAATATCAATAATGTGAATGAGCGCCTGAAGGCCGCCACTCCGTGGTTCCCGATCTACGCCGCGGCATAGATAGGCAACCCTTCGCTTGTATCTACGGCCATCTCATTCGAAGAGATGGCCGGTTGTTTTGGGTAAGCTGTTAGGGGTTGTGTGATACTCGCCGAATCGCCACTAACGACTAATGACTGACCTATGACAGTCCTCATCACCGGCGCCTCCGGCGGCATCGGATACGAACTCGCCAAGCTCTTCGCCGCCGATCATCACAATCTCGTCCTCGTGGCCCGCAGTGGCGATAAGCTTACTCAGCTTGCCGACGAACTTCAGCATCAGCACGGCATCTCGGCGAGAGTGATTTCGCTTGATCTCACCGCGCTCGAGGCTCCGCAATTCCTCTTCGACCGACTGCAGCGTGAAGCAATTGCAATCGACATTCTTGTTAACAACGCCGGCTATGGAATTTTGGGCGACTTCGCGCAGATTCCCATCGCAGAAGACCTCGGCCAGATCCAGCTCAACATCACCGCTCTCACCCAACTCACGAAACTTTTCCTTGGCCCGATGCTCACACGCAGGCAAGGCAGAATTCTTAACGTCGCATCCACCGCGGCCTTTCAGCCGGGTCCCATGATGGCCGTCTACTATGCCAGCAAAGCCTACGTTCTTTCTTTTTCGGAAGCGCTCGCCAACGAACTCTCTGGCACGGGTGTCACGGTCACTTGCCTTTGCCCCGGCCCGACTGATACCGGCTTCCAGGGACGCGCCGGCACTGACAAGACCGTCCTCTTCGCCAAAGTTCCAGCCGCGGACGCCGCTTCTGTCGCGCGCGACGGCTATCGCGCGCTGATGTCGGGCAAGACCCTCGTCATCTCCGGATTGTTCAACCGTCTACTTGCCGAGTCCATCCGCTTCGCCCCGCGCAAACTCGCAACTGCCATCTCGCGTAAGGTTCTCGAAAAAAAGAAAAGCGTCCCGTGAATAGAAATTTCACCCTAGACGAATTCCTGTAGCCTGCCTCGGACGGCAACGCAAGACGAAATTTCACAGAAAACCCATAGCCAAGCGACCGCCTCAAACTCTCAATCCAAATCACGGAGGCCACCATGAAAATTCTTTTTCAATTTCACTTTTTGCCCACCCTCGCGATTGTAGTTCTGTCGCTGGGATTCCAACTTAATGCGCAACAATCTTCCACCACCCATCAAGATGATCCTCAGCAACAGCAGCCGCAAGCTCAACCGCCCAGCCAATCCACATCGCCCGACGCGCACTCCCAGAATCCGCCGCAACCGGCAGACGCCAACGTTTTCACCGGCACCATCGTGAAGTCCGGCGACCGCTTCATGCTGAAGGAATCTGACACCGGCAAGATGTACGACATCGACCGCCAGGATTTGGCCGGAAAACATGAGGGCAAGGAAGTTCGCGTGCCCGGAACCCTCGATGCAGACGGCAAGACCATCCACGTAAACGCGCCGCCACCGCAGCCACAACAATAGAAGCCGCACCGCGGGCCGTTCGGAATGCTTCCGGCCGGCCCAGAACGGCTCGTGGCCCTCCAAGTCCGAACTTGCCCATGCCTGGCTGCCTCCGGTAATACACATAAATATGATATCCTTACACATCAGCTTGATATGCGAACCAATATCGAGATCGACGACCGCTTGATGCGCAACGCCATGAAGTCCAGCGGCGAGCGGACGAAGAGAGCCACGGTGGAAGCCGCCTTGAAATTGTTGGCCGATACCCATGCGCAGTCTGCCATCCGCCGCCTTCGCGGCAGAGTTCATTGGCAGGGCAATCTTGAAGAGTCTCGCGCCAGTCGCTTCCAGGACTAAGCTGCGGCTATGGTCATTATTGACGCGACCGTGTGGATTGACTACCTGCGCGGCGAAGACAATGCGGCAACCGGCTGGTTGGAACGGCAACTGACATTGCAACGCCTGGGTCTAACCGATCTCACTTTGCGTGAGGTGCTGCAAGGCATTCGGTATGAAGGCGAGTTTTCAAGTGTGCGCGATGACCTTCTGCGCTTTCATCTTTTTTCAACCGGCGGTGCGGAGCTTGCAGTCGCAGCTGCTCGGAATTACCGCGACTTGCGCAAACGCGGGCACACAGTGAGAAAAACCATCGACTGCATTGTCGCGACCTTCTGCATCGAAGCGGGACACAAACTTTTGCACCGCGACCGCGACTTCGACCCCTTTGAAAGAGTTCTGGGACTTCACGTCATTCATCCCTGAATCGACTTCTGCGTTCCAACTTCTCACTTCTGCCTTCGACTCACTCCCACTCAATCGTCCCCGGAGGTTTCGACGTAATGTCATACACCACACGGTTCACGCCTTTCACTTCATTCACGATCCGCGTCGAAATCGTCTTGAGCACCTCATGCGGCAACGCCACCCAATCTGCCGTCATGCCGTCTTCGGAATGCACCGCGCGCACCGCGCAGGTGTACGCATACGTTCTCTGATCGCCCATCACGCCCACCGTCATCACCGGCAGCAGCACCGCAAACGACTGCCAGATCTTCGAATACAATCCTGCCTTCTTGATTTCATCCACCACAACCTCATCGCAGTTCTGCAAAATCTCCAGACGCTCCGGTGTCACCTCGCCCAAAACCCGCACTGCCAGCCCTGGTCCGGGGAAGGGCTGCCGCTGCAAAATCTCCTCCGGCATCCCTAAATCGCGTCCGATCTTCCGCACCTCATCTTTGAACAGCTCTTTCAGCGGTTCGATCAGTTTCAGTTTCATCTTCTCCGGCAGCCCGCCGACGTTGTGGTGCGACTTGATCACCTGCGACGGCCCGCGCACCGACCGCGATTCAATCACATCCGGATACAGCGTGCCCTGCACCAGCCACTTCACTTTGCCTTCTTTTTTCTCCAGCCGCCGCGCTTCCTGCTCGAAGACTTTGATGAATTCGTTGCCGATGATCTTCCGTTTTTTCTCCGGATCGGTCACTCCCTTCAGCTTCTTCAAGAACCGCTCGGTCGCATCCACCGCATCCAGATGCAGCCCCAGCTTGCCGCGCAAATTCTGCTGCACTTTTTCGAACTCGTTTTTGCGCAGCACCCCGTTATTCACAAAAACGCAGGTCAGCCGCGATTTACCTTTATCATCCCGTAGGGCACGATCCACCAGCGTCGCCGCGACCGCCGAATCCACGCCGCCGGAAAGCGCGCAGATCGCCCGGCCAGCGCCCACTGTCTTGCGCACCTCGGCGATCGTCTCATCGATAAAATGCTGCGCCGTCCAATTCTGCTTTGCGCCACAAATATCGATCACGAAATTCCGCAGGATCTCCGCCCCATACTGCGTATGCCGCACTTCGGGATGAAACTGCACCGCCCAGAATTTCTTCGGCGCATTCTCAATCGCCGCAACCGCATTCGGAGAACTCCCCGTCTGCACAAATCCCTCCGGCAGCCGGTCGGCCTCGTCGCCGTGTGACATCCATACGGAAAACTCCCGCGGCAATCCGCGAAACAATTGCGAATCCTTCAGGTTTACCTGCGCGTGTCCGTATTCGCGCTTCTTCGCCCCATGCACCTTGCCGCCGAGCATGTGCACCATCAGTTGCAGGCCGTAGCAGATGCCCAGCGCCGGCACGCCCAGCGCGAATACGCCCTTGTCCATCGCCGGCGCGTCTTTGTCATACACGGACGACGGCCCGCCCGACAGCACAATCCCCACCGGAGAATAACTGCGAATCTCCTTCAGGCTGGCCGTGCACGGCAGCACAACGGAAAAAACATTTTGTTCGCGGATGCGGCGCGCTATCAGTTGGGAATACTGCGCGCCAAAGTCGAGGACTACGATCGATTGGGTTCCCACGAACGAGTGTCTCAAATTGAACGAGCGCTGTAAAGACGGTTGCTTAGACGCTGGCGGGAAGATCGCTCAGAATCAGCTCGTCGCGATCGATGGCATTGGAAAGAAAGCCGGCGCCAGAATTGTTCCGAGGAGCCGGCGGGACGGGTTGAGAGGCTGGCATTTCCGGCATCTCGATCAACGCCACATATGCCGCCAGTCGGCCGATGTACAAGAAATCGGCAACGGCAAAATAAAACAACGTCACCAGCAACAGCGCGATCAATCCCACTCCGATAGGCAACGCTCCAAATAACCCCATTGCGAACATCGCCAGAAATGTCGCGACCGCGAACGCTCCCACGTGCGACAGCCCAAACCAGGTTCCGATGGCAAACACCGACCCCGGACGCTCCCGGCACAAGTCGATCGCCGCTCCCATCGCGCCAAACGTGTCACCCCCACGGCACACTACGAACACCGCCGCCAGCGACAAAAACCAGTTCACTCCGCTCCACGCCCAACCGATCAGCAACGTTCCTGCAAAGCCGGCCAGCATCACCGAGCCATCATCCAAGCCGGCTCCCGAAGCCCGCATCACCGCAAACGGCGCAAAGCATGCAACCAGCGCAGCCAGAAATGCCATCGCGCGAAAGAAATGTAACCCCACCATTGACTGCATCCGGCAACGCGGCGTGGCCCGCGTCCCGTCGGCGGTCGCCACGCTTCTGAAATGCCCAACCAGCGCCTTCACTGTCGCCGCCCGGCCCAGCGCGGCCGTCACCATCCACAAAACAGCCAGCGCGATCCCCAGCACCGCAAAGCCGAAGACCAAACGCGCGCCGCTGCCTCGAGAAATATCCGACAACGCATGCGCCACAAGAGCCGGCTGCTTACTTTTCAGCAGGAGCGAATCGACTCGCGAGACCGTAACCGTGTCCAGAAACACGGCGACCGACAGCAAACCCAGCAGCCACGCCGCCAGCCCAAAGCACCATCGCCACGTAATCTCCGCCAGCCCGAATGCCGGCCGCGCGAACATCACCCGAAAGCCTTCCATGGTTGGAGATGCGGCGGATTCCTTCATTGTTTCATCTCGGCCCGGGCGGGGAAATTGGGCAATCGCGGGTTGCTAGCGGACCACAGCATTGACCAGCTTCTTCGGTACCACGATCACTTTCACAATCTGCTTGCCGGAGATGGCCGCGGCAATTTTTTCGTCCTTCAAAGCAGTCTCGCGAATTACGTCTTCGCCGGCTTCAGCGGGAACGACGACCACCGTACGCAGCTTGCCGTTAATCTGCACTGGAATTTCGATCTCTTCTTCTTTGGCCAGCGCGGAGTCGTACTTCGGCCACGCCGCGCGAAGCAAAGATTCTTTTTCGCCCCGCATCTCCCACAATTCGTTCGCCATATAGGGCGCAAAGGGCGCAAGAAGCAGCGTCAACTTTCGCTGCACATCCGCAACCAGTGCCGCGGGGATTGCGCCAGAAGCAATCGCCTGCTCCTGCTCGTAAAGCTTATTCACTAGCTCCATAATCGCCGCAATCGACGTATTAAAATGCCAGCGGCCTTCGAAGTCTTCTGTCACACGCTTGATCGTCTGATGTAACTTCCGCTGCAGCGCCCGCGCCTCCGGCCGTAGAGACGTTGCTTGCACCGTCTCCTGCGCTGTCTCTCGCAAGGTCCCAGCGGAGACCTTCCCCGCATGCCGTGCCGCAAATCTGTACACCCGCCCCAAAAACCGCTGCACCCCCTCCACGCCTTCGTCCTGCCAGTCAAGCTCGCGGTCGGGAGACGTGGCAAACAGCGTATAAAGCCGCGTGCTGTCGGCGCCGTAGCGGGCCACCATCTCATCCGGCGATACCACATTTCCCAGGCTCTTCGACATTTTCGCGCCGTTCTTGATGATCATGCCCTGCGTAAACAGCCGTTCCGCGGGCTCATCATTCTTGACCATGCCCATGTCGCGCATGAACTTGGTCCAGAAGCGCGAATAAATCAGGTGCAGGATGGCGTGCTCAATTCCACCGATGTACTGATCGATGGGAAACCAGTAATTCGCCGCGGCCGAACTGAACGGTTCGCGATCGTTGTGCGCATCGGTGTAGCGATAAAAATACCAGGACGAATCGACAAACGTATCCATGGTGTCGGTCTCGCGGCGCGCGGGGCCACCGCATTTGGGACAGATGGCCTCGGCGAACTCCGGCACCCTCGCCAGCGGCGAGCCGCCGGTCAACGTGATCTCGACTTTTTCCGGCAGAATCACCGGCAGATCTTTTTCCGGCACCGGCACCAGGCCGTCTTTTTCGCAATACAGCATCGGGATCGGCGTACCCCAGTACCTCTGCCGCGAAATCCCCCAATCTTTCAGCCGGTACGTCACCGCCGCTTTGCCGAAGCCTTGCTCCTCGGCGTATTTCGACATGGCAGGAATAGCGTCTGCGCAATCAAAGCCGTTGAATTTGCCCGAATTCACCAGCGAACCTTTCATGGTGGTAAAAGGCAAAGGCGGTTCGATCACGGTTTCTTCGGGATCGTCAGGGCAGGGAACGATCACCAGCTTGATCGGCAAACTGTATTTCTTCGCGAACTCATAATCCCGCTCATCATGCGCCGGCACGCTCATGATCGCGCCGGTGCCGTAGTCAGCCAAAATATAATTGGCAACCCAGATGGGCAGCTTCGCGTTGTTAAACGGATTGATCGCATAACGGCCGGTCGCGACGCCATGCTTTTCAATATTGCCAAGATCGCCCGCTTCTTTGGCTTTTCGCTGCTCCACAATCAGCAAATCAACTTTGTTGCGCAGTTCAGCATTATTGGCCGATAAATCACGCACCAGCGGATGCTCCGGCGATAGCTGCACCGATGTCGCTCCATAAATCGTGTCGACTCGCGTGGTGAAAACCGTGATCGTCGATCCATTCGGCCCCGCTGGACCATCCAGCTTGAAATCCACCAGCGCGCCTTCGCTGCGTCCAATCCAGTTGCGCTGCATGGTGCGGACTTTTTCCGGCCAGCCATCCAACTTGTCAAGATCGCGCAGCAACTCGTCGGCGTAATCGGTGATCCGCAGAAACCACTGCTCCAACTCTCGCTGCTCAACGATGGTGTCTTCGTGCCGCCAGCAGCGGCCGTTGACCACCTGCTCATTGGCCAGCACCGTGCAGCACTTCGGGCACCAGTTGACTTTGCTCTGCTTGCGGTACGCCAGCCCTTTTTCGTAAAGCTTCAAAAAGAACCACTGGTTCCAGCGGTAATATTCCGGCAGGCATGTCGTGACTTCCCGCGACCAGTCGTAGGCAAAGCCCAGCCGGTTCATCTGCCGCTTCATGTTCGTGATGTTGCGCAGCGTCCACTCGCGCGGCGGAACATTGGCAGAAATGGCGGCGTTTTCCGCCGGCAATCCGAACGAATCCCACCCCATCGGATGCAGCACGTTATAACCGTTCATCCACATGAAACGCGCCAGCGCATCGCCGATCGAATAATTGCGCACATGCCCCATGTGCAGCACGCCCGAAGGATACGGCAACATCTCCAGCGCGTAATACTTCGGCTTGGTGGAGTGCGGCTCGGCCGCGTATAGCGAAGGATCGCTCTGCCACCGCTCCGCCCACTTCGTCTCGATGCGCTGCGCGTCGTAACGGTCGTCGGGGCGCCCGTCGCTCGAACTCGCCGACGCCGTACTTGTGGCCGTAATGTTTTCGTCGTGTCCCATAGAAAGCAAGAGCGGCAAATAAGTAAACCTAAATTCTACAACGAAGGATGTCGCGACGCCCGATTACCCAATCAGCGGTAGACGTCTTTGCGATGTCCGACCTCGAGCACCACAACAGTGATCTTCTCCTGCTGAATATCGCAGATGAGGCGATAGTCGCCGACTCGATATCTCCACAGGCCACGTTTCTCGCCGTGTAGTGGTTTGCCAAGTTGTCTTGGATTCTCGGCTGGCCGCAATCGTTCCCGCAGGAAGTGAACGATCGATTTCTGGGCCACTTGATCGAGTTTCTTGATTTGTCTCTCGGCGGTTCGGGTGATCTCAATCGTCCAAGCCAAGCCGCCGCTCCAGTTCTTCGAGCGTGATCGTTGGCTCACGACGTTCCAGGGCCGCGATGCCCTTCAGGTAGTCCTCACGGTCCTCGAGAAACTGCCGGATCGCCTCGCGGGCGTAGTAGCTCTTGCTTCGGCCAGTCTCTTTGGCCAAGGACTCTAGCTTGTCTTCAAGTTCCGGTTCGAGCCGTATTCCCAACATTGTTAAACAAGTTTAACACATTCCTTACTGAATGAAAAGTGCAATTAATCCTTATTTACCAGCCCTTTCAACGCCGCCACGGTCCTTTTGTCATCGCCCGGCTTGTAGATTGGCGTCTCCGCAATAAACGCCGCATGTCTCACCCGCGGATCATTCAATAACCGCCGAAACGGCTCCAGTCCAATCGTTCCTTTGCCAATCTGTTCATGCCGGTCGAGCTTCGATCCGCGCGCAGCCTTGGCATCGTTGCAATGCCACACCCGAACGTTCGCCAAACCGACCGTCTCATCAAGATGTGCAAGCGTCTCGGTAAATCCCGCCTTGCTCACAATGTCATATCCGGCGACATGGGTATGGCAGGTATCGATGCATGCACCGACCGGCACCATCCCGCGCAAATGCTCAATCACCTCGGCCACTTGCTCAAAACTCGCTCCCAGCGAAAATTCCGCGCCCGCCGTATTCTCGATCAGAATCGTCAACCCACCTTTCACCAGATCCAGTCCCGTGCTCGCCGCCGCAATCGCCGACGCCGTCTGCAGCAATCCGCGCTCCCGGTCCGCGCCGCGAAACGATCCCGGATGCAGCGCCAGATAATCCGCGCACAAAGCCAGCGCCCGCTCGATCTCGCCGCGAAACGCCTCAATCGACTTCTTGAGAAACGCCTGATTCGTCGCCGCCAGATTCACCAGGTAATTGGTATGGATCACCAGCGGCTTCAGATCGTACTTCTCACGTAGCCGCGTCATCTCATCGCAGCGCGGACGGCTCAACTCATACGGCGCCCACTGCCGCGGGCTCGAAGAAAAAATCTGCAGCGTGTTGCACCCCAGCCGGTAGGCGCGCTCAGCCGCGTTCTGCACTCCGCCTTCCGCGGATGTATGAATACCGATCCGCCGCGATGTCAGCCGTGGCGCGCGCTTCGGCCCCGGCGTCTTCAGAATGTCCTGTTGAAAGCCGAGTCCTCGCGGCATAAGAAAAGTATACGTACATATCCCGTTTGCCCTCGCCCCATCGCCAACGGTAAACTTAATGCAGTAGGGATCTCCCATGCTTGTTGTCATGCAAGCCAATGCCACGGAAGAGCAAGTCCGCGGCGTTTGCCAAAAGATCGAAAGTCTCGGATACCGTGCCCATGCCATCCCGGGCGCCGAGCGCACCGCCGTCGGCATCACCGGCAATCAGGGCGAAGTCGAATCCGCCGCGCTCGAGGAGATGCCCGGCGTCCAGGAAGTCATCCGCGTCACCAAGCCTTACAAGCTGGTCAGCCGCGACATAAAAGAAAACAACACCGTCATTCGCTTTCCCGGAACCAAAGCCACCATCGGCGGTCCCGATCTTGCCATCATCGCCGGCCCCTGCTCGATCGAAAGCCGTGAGCAGGCCTTCGCTGTCGCCGAGCGCGTAAGCCGCGCCGGCGCGCAATTCTTCCGCGGCGGCGCCTACAAGCCGCGCACCTCACCGTATTCATTTCAGGGTCTGGGCGAAGAAGCCCTGCGCATTCTCGCCGACATTCGCAGCCAGTTCGGCATGGTCATCGTCACCGAGGCCATCGACAACGAATCCCTCGATCTGGTCGAGCAGTACGCCGACGTCATCCAGATCGGCGCCCGCAACATGCAGAATTTTTCGCTGCTCAAACGCGCCGGACGTGCCCGCAAACCCGTGCTCCTGAAGCGCGGCCTCGCCGCCACGCTGGAAGAACTCCTCATGGCTGCCGAATACGTCATGAGCGAGGGCAATTACAATGTTGCCCTGTGCGAGCGCGGCGTTCGCACCTTTGCCGACCACACTCGCAACACGCTCGATCTCAGTATCGTCCCCGCGGTCCAGCGGCTCAGCCATCTGCCCATCATCGTCGATCCCAGCCACGGCACCGGCAAGCGCAACAAAGTCACGCCACTCTCTCGCGCTGCGGTCGCCGTCGGCGCCGACGGCCTGATCGTCGAAGTCCACCATCAACCCGATCGAGCGCTTTCCGATGGCATGCAGTCTCTCTATCCCGATCAGTTCGATGAACTCATGGCCCAGGTGCGCCAGATTGCGCCGGTCGTCGGTAAACGCGTGCCTGTTGCCGCCCTCGAACTTCGCGTCCCCGCGGATTGAACCTCGGTCGGCTACCCAACAGTCGGACATTCTCGCGAGACCTAGACATGCCGATCCACCAAGATCCCGACATAGCCGCAATGGCGCGAGTTTTTTTCGGATACGGACGTTGGGAGGCCCCCTACTGGTTTATCGGCCCCGAGCAAGGCATGGGGAAGCATGAGAATCACGATGTAGAGCGAAGTCTGCGCGCGAGGGCCAAGGCATGGAGGGACCTCGGCTCGAAGGAATTAACTGACTGTCGCGAGTACCACGGTCGCATCGGCGAACTCAGGTGGCACTACAAACAGCCCGTTGCGCTGCAGCGGACGTGGAATCCGCTGATGCTGCTCATGTTTAGCTTCCTCGAAAGGCCAACAGACGACATTCGCCGACGGCGTTACCAGGCAAGCAGTTGGGGGGCCTGCCAACCGTGGACACGAGAGCCCGGTGAGACGTGCGTGATTGAGCTGTCGGGGCTGGCGGCGCCCAGCCTGCAGGAGAACTTAGACGACGGAACCTTCCTGCAGGAGCGAATTCAAGTAGTGTCGGAGCGATTACGCGGTAGTCCTCCCAGGTTAGTCGTCATGTATGGAAGAATGCAGATCGACTCCTGGAACACAATCGCCATGAGCCTGACTGGCAACAAGCTCCCAACGGAGGATATCGCCCCGGGTTTGCCCAAAACCAATGTGTTGAAGTATCGCCGAACCACCTTGGTATGTACACCGGCCCCCAGCCGGCCCATAAAAGTTGGCGAGAAATACGTGGTAACCGAGTACTGGACAGGATTGGGCCAGAAACTGCGCGACCTAACCTAAACCGCGAGCTTCCAGAAACGACCCTCAACTCCCCGCCTCTGATAATCTGCTTGTTCGCTTCCGTGAGAAAGCTCCTCTTTATCGTTGTCTGCATCCCGCTCGTCGGCGCCGGCGGCTGGTGGTATTTTCACGTGCGCCAGTTGGCCGATTACGGCCCGTCTTATCGTGAGTACGCCTATGTCACCAACGGCAAGAGCAACACCGTAAGCGTGATCGATCTCCGCACCTTTGCCATTGCCAAAACCATCAAGGTCGGCGGCAGCCCCACCGGAGTCGCCGCCAACACCCAGAAGAATGAAGTCTACGTCGTCAACTCCGCTTCGAACAACGTCAGCTTCATTGACGCCGAACGCAACGCCGTAGTCGCCACCGTCGGCGTGCACGGCCAGCCTTATTTCATCGACGTTTCAGCCGATGGCAAACGCGGCTACGTCGCCAACTCCGGTTCAAACAACGTCTCCGTGCTCGATCTCGAAAAGCGCACCGTCGTCGCCAACATTCGCGTCGGCGCATCACCCGGCCTGGCGCGGGTTTCGCCCGACGGCAAGACCGCTGTCGTCAGCAATCGCGGCGACGGCACCGTCTCGGTAATCGATACGGAACGCCTCGCCGTGCAGGCCACCATCGCTGCCTGCGCATCTCCCGAAGACATCGCCATCCTCCCTGACCGCAGCAAAGCCTTCGTTGCCTGCTCAGGATCGGCCCAGGTCGCGGCCATCGATTTGAAGGCCGACAAGCTGCTCGCCCTGCTCGACGTCGGCCAAACTCCCTCGGACTTAGCCCTCAAGCCCGACGGCGGCGAGCTCATGGTCACGAACTTCGACTCCGACAGCGTCTCCATCATCGAAACCACCACCAACGATGTCGCGAACACTTCCTTGATCGGCAAGAATCCCTCGCGCGCCATCGTCACCGCCGACAACTCCCGCCTCTACGTCAGCAACTTCGGCGCCGACACCGTTACCGTCTACGACATCGACATCGGCAAGATCGTCGCCGTCCTCCCCGTCGGCAGCCGGCCCGACGGCCTGGCGCTTTCCCAGAGCCAGAACTATCTCCTCGTACTCGACTCCGCCAGCGGAGACGTCACCGTCATCCAGAAGCGCACGCCCAAGAAAAAATTCGAACCCGGCGAATACTCTTTGCTGACCCTGATCCCGGTCGGCATTCAACCCAATAACATTGTCGTGAAATCCTTTCTGGTGAAGGGAACTCAGCCGTAAAAGCCATCCAGAGCGCCTTTCATCATCTCTAACTTCCTCAAAATAAGCCGTTATTCGTCACTCGCCTGTACATAACCCTCCGTACCGTAGGAACCTGGCTGCGTTCCGGCGACAATCGTTTGAGTCAACCCACTGGCATTCCTCCGGCCCGGGCTGGCTGTCGCCTTATGACCGATAACGTGCCGGAAGCTCACGAAGAGCCCGTCTGCAAATTGTGGCAATACACCGTGCAGGCCACAGCGGGCGTGTTCGTTATTCTTAGCGCCATACTCATTGCCCACTACTACCCGTCCGCCACACCTCCGCCCAACAATCTACAGCAGCAGGTGCAGACGCTTTCTAACGAAGTCCAGCAGCTCAAGCAGGAGCAGGCCATGCCTACTCTTGTCCTGAATCGTTACCGCGATTCCATCTGCTATATCTACGGAACCTTTCGCGTCGGTTATGACGGTCAGCGGCCATCGCTGCGCGCCCGCATCTCCGGCACCGGATTCCTCGTCGGCGACCACCTGGTCGCCACCAACCGCCACGTGGCCGAACCCTGGTATCAGGACCCCGATTCCATGTACTACGTGCATCGTGGCGCCAAGCCAAAGCTGGAAAAATTGCTTGCATTCTTCCCCGGCCAGGCCGAGCCGGTGGACCTGACCACGGTCGAGGTTTCCGACCAGGGTGACCTTGCCATTGCCTCAATCAACAATTTCGCCGCAATCCGTCATTTGCGGCCGTTGCCGCTCGCCGAAAATGCGCCCGCACCCGGCGAACTGGTCGCAGTTGTCGGCTATCCCATGGGTGTGCTCGGTATGGTGGCCAAGGCTCCAAACGCGGTTTATGATCGCCTCGCTTACCGGCCTGACGATCAGAACGCCGCCAACGAACTCGCGGCCCTATCGCTGATTCGTCCGTCAGCCACCTGCGGCCATCTTGGAGATGTTGTCGGCGACAAATTGATCTATGACGCGCCCACTGCCCACGGCGGCAGTGGCGGTCCCGTCTTCGATTCGCGCGGAGAAGTCATCGGCGTCAACGCCGCATTTCTCGACGGCTTCTCCGGCGGAACTTTGGGCGTCTCGGTGCGAGCGCTCAAACCGCTTATCGCCGCGGCACAGAGCGACACGAAGCTTACTGTCGTGGCGAAATAGTCTTTCGCCTCATCCATCCCGGCTCCCGCACATGCTCTTCTTCCAGCCGATGCATTCTCGCCGCCAGAATTTCCTTTCGTCCCAAATATCCCACCACCTGCGCCGGATCCTTGCGCTCCACCACCGGAAGCCGCCCCACATTCGCCCGCAGCATCCTCGCCGAAGCATCGTGCAGCAACTCATCCGGATACGTCACCACCAGATTCTTCGACGCCGCATCAATCACCGGCGTTCCCCCCGACGGATCCTTCTCGATCGCCCGCAGCACATCCCCGCGTGTCAAAATTCCTGCCAGTTTCCCCGACCCGTTCATTACCAGAATGCCCTCATGATCGCTCACCGCCGGATCGTGCCGCGCAATCCGGTCCGCCAGTTCACCAATCCTCATGTCGGCTGAAATCGTTGGCGGATTCTTATCCATGGTCTGCCCCACGCGCATCTGCTGCAGCACATCGGTTTCGTAATCCTGATGGATATGCAACCCGCGACGCGCCAGCTTTTCCGTCATGATCGAAGCCCGCGGCATCAGCAGAATTGCCACCCCATCCGCAATCACGCTCACCAGCATCAGCGGCAGCACCGAGTTGTAGTCGCGCGTAATCTCAAACGCAAAAATAATGAACGAAAAAGTCGCCCGCGACGCCGCTCCAAACACCGCGCCCATCGCCACCAGCGCAAACGCCCCCGCCGAAAGCCCGGCCGAAGGAATGAAATGGTCCACCGTCAACGCAAACACTCCGCCCAGCGCCGCGCTCGACATGAACATCGGCGCCAGCAACCCCCCCGACGTTCCCGATCCCAGCGAAATCACCAGCGCCGCCGCCTTCGCCAGCATGACCACCAGCAGCAGCTTCCACGCCAGGCTCGCATTCAAAATGTCGCCGATCGTGTCATACCCCACGCCCAGCACCCGCGGCACGAAGTAACCAATCACGCCCAATCCCAGCGCGCCAATTGCCGGCCACCACATCTCATCCACCGGCAGCTTTTCAAATTGATCTTCCGTCCAATAAAGCAGCTTGCTGAATCCGTACGCCGCGAGCCCGCAAACCAGGCCGAGCACGAGATAAAACGGCAATGCATGCGGAACGCCAAAATCCATCGCCGCCACGTGGAACATCGGCCCCGCGCCCAGCAGCTGCATATGCACCGCCGTCGCCAGCGTGCTCGCAATCACCAGCGGAATAAACGACCGCGACTTGAATTCGAACAAAAGCAATTCAATCGCCAGGATCACGCCCGCAATCGGCGTATTGAACGTCGCCGACATCCCCGCCGCCGCCCCGCATGCCAGCAACACTTTGCGCTCCGATGCTGTCGTATGCAGCACCTGCCCCACCAGCGAGCCCACCGCGCCTCCCGTCTGAATAATCGGACCCTCAGCGCCAAACGGTCCACCCGTGCCGATCGCAATCGCCGCCGATAACGGTTTCAGAATCGCCACTCGCGGCTGAATCCGGCTGCGGTTGAAAAGTACCGCCTCCATTGCCTCCGGTATGCCATGCCCTTTGATCTTCGGCGTCCCGTATTTCGCCATGATCCCGACGACAATCCCGCCGATCACCGGTACCCCAATCACCCACAACCCCAGATGATTGAACCGCGGGCTCACAAAGTTGAACGCCCAATGTCCGTAAAACGCAATATTGGTGAACAGCCCGATCAGGTTGTATAGAACGTACGCGATCAATCCCGCAATCAGCCCGATCCCCGCCGCCAGAAACGAAATCAGCGCCGTGCGAAATTCCGCCACGGCCTCGCTGGCTTTGATTTCAAACTCGGCCGCCATCGAACTACGCGGCTTCTCGTTTTGCCTCGTCATAATCTTTGTCCATTTCTTCGCGCTCTCCCACCCGGCTTTGGCTGAATCGCCTGTTCCAGCGCCGCAATCAGGATCGGCCCCTGCGTCTTCAGCTCCTCCTGATGCGCCACCGAAAGCCGTTGCAACATCCACTCACCCTCCGGCGTCAGATTCACCAATACCTCCCGCCGGTCCGCGCCTCTCTGCCGCTCGATCAGCCCACGCTTCGCCAACCGGTCCACCAGTTCCACCGCGCTGTGGTGCCGTATCTGCAGCCGCTCCGCCAACTCCGCAATCCGCGGACGCGTTCCCTCCGGCATCCCCTTCAACGCCAGCATCAGTTGGTGCTGATGCGGCTCGAGCCCCGCCTCACGCGACATCTCTTCGCTGAAATGTAGAAACCGGCGTAGCTGGTACCGCAACTCGGCCAACGCCCGGTAATCAACAGTTCGCTTGCTCATCGGATCAACTCAAAAATATATCGTAACACGATATATTGATGCAAACGGACACTCTCGCGCTTCATCGCCCAACGCCGACCGCCGAACCACCCCTAACCCCTTTATTATCTATATTTTGATATCTAACTATCTTTGTTTCCTATAAGTTAACTCGATATGACCACGCCTCAGCTAAATAGAATCAGTATTTTACGAGCCAAAGTGACAGGCCTTCATTCCCCCGTGTACAATCCCCAGTTCCCCGATTCAGCCCGGACAGGAGGAGTAAGCCCGTGATCCCCCGCTACACCCGCCCCGAGATGGCCCGCATCTGGAGCGACGAAAACCGCTTCCGCACCTGGCTGGCCGTCGAGATCGCCGCCACCGAAACCCTCGCCGAAGCCGGCATCGTCCCCAAAGCCGCCGCCAAAACTATCCGCGAGCGCGCCGACTTTCGCGTCGAGCGCATCCACGAGATCGAAGCCGAGGTCAAGCACGACGTCATTGCCTTCACCACCGCCGTCGCCGAATTCGTCGGCCCCGAATCCCGCTGGTTCCACTACGGCCTCACCTCCAACGACGTCGTCGATACCGCGCAGGACCTGCTGATCAAGCAAGCCTCCGACGTCATCGCCTCCGATCTCCAGCGTCTCTCCGATGTCCTCAAGCGCCGCGCCCTCGAGTTCAAAGACACGCCTATGGTTGGCCGCACCCACGGCATCCACGCCGAGCCCATCACTTTCGGATTCAAGCTGGCCAACTGGTATTCCGAAACTCAGCGCAACATCGAACGCTTCGCGCGCGCCGCTGAAGATATGCGCGTCGGCAAATTCTCCGGCGCCGTCGGCACCTTCGCTCATCTCACGCCCGCGCTCGAAGAAAAGATGTGCGCTCGCCTCGGCCTGAAAGCCGCAGCCGTCTCCTCGCAAGTCATCCAGCGCGATCGCCACGCGGCTTATCTCGCGACCCTCGCCGTCATTGCCTCCACACTCGACAAAATCGCCACCGAAATTCGCCATCTCCAGCGCACCGAAGTTCGCGAAGCCGAAGAATTCTTCAGCGAAAAGCAAAAAGGTTCGTCCGCCATGCCGCACAAGCGCAACCCGGTGACTTTCGAGCAGATCAGCGGACTCGCGCGCGTCGTCCGCTCCAACGCTCAGGCCGGCTTTGAAAACGTCGCCCTGTGGCACGAGCGCGACATCTCGCACTCCTCGGTCGAGCGCGTCATCATCCCCGACTCCACCACGCTCGTCGACTACTTGCTCACCAAAACCGCCAACCTCATCGACACCATGTTCGTTTATCCCGAACGCATGAAGGCCAATCTTGAGAGCACCGGCGGCCTGGTTTTCAGTGGACAGTTATTGCTCGATCTGGTCGAGCACGGCATGTCGCGCGAAGACGCTTATCGTCTCGTGCAGAGCCACGCCATGCGCGCCTGGAAAGAAGGTCTGAACTTCCGCGACCTGATTTTGAAAGATAAGGAAATCGCCGCCAAAGTCCCCAAAAAGCAGATCGAGCAGGCCTTCGATCTGAAGCGCCAACTCCGCAACATCGACGCCATCTTCGCGAGGGTATTTCCAGAAGAAAGGCCGAGCAAGAAAGCGAAGCGCGCCTGAGAATCAGCGTGTAGGAGTGCCCAAGTTTCTAAGTTCTTCAATAATCTCCCGCAGGGCCGCTTTCTTGTTTTCAGGTGCGCTGGCCCATTCTTCGGGCAGGCCCCCTACATCCATGGTCCCGCGCCACAGGTCGGCAACTCTTTGATCGCGCGGATTCAGGTGCTCATAGCGGTCCACGTCCAACCCGTGGTGTGCTCCGTTTAGGATCCGCTCGGCAAAATCAGCTACCTCACCTGCGCTGGGCGGTTTGGCGAAGCGCTTGGTTAAAGCGACGATCAGCACTCCCAGCACTAGGAACGCGAAAAGCCACTTTGCCCGGGGGTATAGAAGAATCCCAATCACCGGCGCTCCCACCGATATCACACAGCCCAAACGAACGGCGAATTTTGCGGGAGCATTCACTCGATCATTTCTACAGCCTGTTAATCAGCGCCGCCACATACCCCGCGCCAAACCCGTTATCGATATTCACCACGCTCACATTCGACGCGCACGAGTTCATCATCCCCAGCAACGCCGCCACGCCTTTGAACGACGCACCGTAGCCGACACTCGTCGGCACCGCAATCACCGGCACGCCGACCAACCCTCCCACTACGCTCGGCAACGCGCCTTCCATCCCGGCGCAAACGATAATCACTCGCGCCCGCGCCAGCACCTCCCGATGCGCCAGCAACCGGTGAATCCCCGCCACGCCGACGTCGAACAAATGCTCGACATCGTTGCCCATCACCTCCGCCGTCACCACCGCTTCTTCCGCCACCGGAATGTCGCTGGTTCCCGCCGACACCACCGCAATCACGCCCTTGCCATATTTCTTCTCGTCGCGTTGGAACACAATCGCCTGGGCCAGCTCTCGGTATTCAGCCTTGCGCACCTTTTTCTTCACCGCCGCGAACTGTTGTCTGCTAGCCCGCGTCGCCAGAACATTGCCGCCATGCTTCGCCAGCCGCGAAAAAATCTCCGCCACCTGCGCCGGCGTTTTGTTCTGCCCCAGAATCACCTCCGGCATGCCCGTCCGCAACGCCCGATGATGGTCGACCTTGGCAAATCCCAGGTCTTCAAACGGCAGGTGCCGCAGCCGCTCCACGGCATCGTCCGGGGCGAGCTTCCCACGCCTTACCTGCTCAAACAATTTGCGGATGGAATCAGAGTTCATGAAAACGACGAAGTCTGAGAACATCGTCGAGTGACTAGACTAGCATCTCAGCGCGGAGATTGAGAGGTTCGTGACTACCGGCAGCGCTTTGTGGCTTTGCTCTTCTTCAGCACTTCCATGCACACCCGCTTCGCGCTGCCCGGCGCTTCCAGATGCGCCAGAAAGAAGCTGCGCAGCACACGCGGGCTGACTGCGCCTTTGATGTACGCACCGTAGAGCTCGCTGCCGAGCGTGTAGCCAAGCTCAAGCGCGGTGGAGTTAAACTTTTCGCGATCGCCGCGTAACGCGTCCTGCGCGAGCCTCTCGCAAAACCCGCGCGTAAGCTCGCTTCCATCTTCCGCCCTCACCGCCGGCCGCGCCGGATACAGCACCCGCGATCCGAAATACGCCAGCGCATGTTCCAGCGTGCGAATGTAGAAGCGGTCAGCCGCGTCACTTTCCTGAACCCCGACACCATTCCGCAATGGCAAGCCGCGGCAGGCATGATGCAAGAACCTCGCCGCTTCCTCAGCCGCATACACCATCTGAAAATCGCGCAGGTAAAACGCATTGATCGACGGTAGATAAACGCTGCCCTGCGCTTCCACCCGCGCCAGCATCCCGTCCACTTTTTTGGTGTCGCCCGTCGCCCGCAACAGAATCTGCCGCAGCCGCGCATCCGACGACCCGCAATAAACCTCGGGCAACAAATCGACCAGAAACTTCGGCTGCGTCGTATTGGTCGGCGAATGCCGGTTGATCCCCAGAAACCGTATCAACCCATCCACCAGGTTGTAGAACGTCGGCGAGCCATCGGGATGATTCTCATCCTGCGTGCAGCGCGACAGATACAGCCGGTAGCTTTCGTATTTCTCGAGCGGCGTCGCGTTGAATACGCACACCGTGTCGCGGCTTACCTTGACCGCTTCCACCTGCTCCTGCCGCTCGCTGGTCACTTGCCAATAAAGCGCGTCGATATTCTGCAACACCGTCAGCACGTTCGCCGCCGGCAATTGCTCGCGAACCGCAGCCGGTAGATGGCTCGGCGCCACATGCGATTCGCCAAACAGCACCATGATCACCGCATTCGGATGCCGCCCGCGTATCTCGGCAATCTTGTCCGCCGCGTGCCGGTCCCGCGCGCCAATTTTCCGCAGATCGTCCCGCGGCATGCAGTCCAAGCCGTAAATCGCCTCCGCGTGCTCGCGCGCCGTCACCAGCAATTCATAGAACGGCGCCCAATCGTACCCCCAGTCAATATCGAACCGTATGCGCTGCCGGAATTCTTCCGCGTCAATCTCCCGCCGCCACCACTCATCCAAAATATGCTGATGCCGCGCAAAGATCGTCTCCACCCCCAGCACCACCGGACGATCTCCCGGCTGCGCGCGCTTCTCGAGCAAGCTGGCCGCGTAGCGCTGCGCCGTGGGCAAAGCATGATAATCGGCCACCAGCAGCAAGTCAGCCACTGAAATCATGCCATCCAGTTGCGCCGCGTCAATAATCGACTCGTAAGCTTGAAACGCCCGATAAAACTCCTGCAGGTATTTTCGCCTCGAGCTTTGGTCGTAGGCGCGGACCTCACGCTGCACATCGGCCAGGGCGTGAAGCTGCGCCGCATTGCGCCGCTCTCCAATCACCGAAGTCGCCAGATTATGCTCGTCGCTCATTTACTCTTCTTTGCTCACCCGATCACCCGCCCCTGCTTGACGACCCCTGCCTGCGCTGCCTATGCTCGGTATTCGCAGCCCGGAGCCGTTTTGCCCAAGCCTCCCGCCAATCCCGTGCCAACGACCGACGAACCACCCACGCCGCTCATCCGCTCGCCACAAAATCTAACCATCGCTACCACCGGGGCCAGCGGCGCATTATTCCTACGCCAGTTTCTTCTCGCCGTCGATCGCGACCATCGCATTCAAACCGTCAACTTCGTCGCTTCTGACAGCGCCTTGCGCGTCATGGCAGAAGAACTAAAGCTCACCGGACGCCGCAATCTCGTCCAGCAACTCATCGGCAAAAACTCCGGCAAAATCCACCAGCAATCCAACTCCGATATCGGCGCCAACATCGCCAGCGGTTCTTATCCCGCCGACGCCATGGTTGTCATCCCATGCAGCGCCGGCACCTTGTCCCGCATCGCCAACGGCGACGCCTCCCACCTCATCGAGCGTGCCGCCGACGTCTGCCTCAAAGAGCGGCGTCCCTTGGTGCTCTGCCTGCGCGAGACCCCGCTCAATAAAATTCACATTCGCAACATGTACCGCGCTGCCGACGCCGGCGCGACCATCTTTCCCCTCATTCCCGCCTTCTACGTTTTGCCGCAGACCTTCGATGACGCCGCGCGCGAATACGCTTTCCGCGTGCTCGCCCATATCGGCCTGCCTCAATTGTCTGCGTTTCGATGGAAGGGCTGATAGATCAACAACTTAGCTTGAATCTCGCCGAAACCTAAGGGGGAAATTTAAGTGTATTAACTTGGATGCGCCTGCACAAATTACCAAGGGAACTGTGCAGCCGGTTGCATACCAATTGACCATTTGAGTTGACCATGGTCAAATAGAGTAGTCATGAAGGAAGTAGCCATCTCCGAGTTCAAAGCCAAATGCCTGGCCATGATCGATCAGGTGCAGAAGACCAAAAAGCCCATCCTTATCACCCGCCGTGGCAAGCCCGTCGCCGAAGTGACCCCTTATTCACCGCCCGCTCCCGCCGATTGGATCGGCTCCATGCGTGGCACGATGGAGATCCTCGGGGATATCATTTCGCCCGCGACGGACCCCGACGAGTGGGAGGTTCTGCGCGATTGAGGCTTCTGCTTGATACTCACATCTGGCTGTGGATGCTCCAGGATTCCGCGCGTCTAAGCCATCGAGTCCAGCAGGAATTACGAAACAGAGACAACGAACTCTGGATATCGCCGGTCAGCACCTGGGAAGCACTCACATTAAACGCAAAGGGCAGAATTCGTTTGCACACGGACTTGACTGAGTGGGTGACAAAGGCGACGGCTCCATTCCGAGAAGCGCCGTTGACCCACCAAATCGCTCT
This sequence comes from Terriglobales bacterium, assembly GCA_036392935.1. GTDB lineage: Bacteria > Acidobacteriota > Terriglobia > Terriglobales > Acidobacteriaceae > DASVWZ01. Next base: position 22,169 of record DASVWZ010000117.1, read on the forward strand.
TGCCGCAAGGCAGCTAGCGTTTACACATCAGGATCCCACCGACCGCTTCCTCGCAGCGACCGCGCAAGTTCTCGATCTTACCCTGGTCACCGCCGACGTCAATCTGCTCGGCTTAGGTGAAATTGCCACGCTTGCAAATCGGTAATAGCCACCGACAAGCCCGTTGCAACCCTTCAGACTTAACGGTGTCCTCGCGCCGCCTGAAGACGCAGCAACGCCGCCACTAGGGCGTCGATATCTTCGCACGTGTTGTAGAACGCCAGCGACGGCCGGACCGTCGCCTCGACTCCCATACGCCGCAAAATTGGCTGCGCACAGTGATGCCCCGACCGCACCGCAATGCCTTCTTCATTGAGTGCTGCGCCCACATCTTCGGTACGAACCTCATCGAGCACGAACGACATCACGCCGGCCTTTTCCGCCGCCGTGCCGATAAGCCGCAATCCCGGAACCGTCAGCAATTTCTGCGTTCCATAATTCAGCAGATCGTGTTCGTAGGCTGCAATATTCTCCCGCCCGATTTCATCCACATAATCGAGCGCCGCACCCAACCCCACCGCGTCGGCAATGTTTCCCGTCCCAGCTTCAAATCGCGCCGGCGACGGTTGATACGTAGTCTTCTCGAACGTTACGTCGGCGATCATATTTCCGCCGCCTTGCCACGGCGCCATGCTGTCCAGCAGATCGAGTTTGCCGTACACCACTCCAATACCGGTGGGTCCAAACACTTTGTGCCCGGAGAAAACATAGAAGTCGCAACCCAGCGTCTGCACATCCACCGGCATATGTGAAACCGCCTGTGCTCCATCCACCAGTACCCGCGCGCCATACCGATGCGCAATTTCCGTCATCTCCCGCGCCGGCACGATCGTTCCCAGCGCATTCGACACCTGCGGAAACGCCACCATCCGCGTCCGCGGGCCAAGCAATCTTTCGTACTCTTCAAGGATGATTTCGCCGCGATCGTTCACCGGCGCCACCCGCAGCTTTGCGCCTTTTTCCGCGCAGAGCATCTGCCACGGCACGATATTGGCATGATGTTCCAGCCATGTAATGACAATCTCGTCGCCCTCGCGGACATTCCGCCGCCCCCACGCCTGGGCCACCAGGTTTATGCCCTCGGTCGCGCCGCGAACAAACACGATCTCCCGCGTAGTCGAAGCATTCAGAAACCGCCGCGATTTTTCCCGCGCGCTTTCATACGCATCCGTCGCCCGCGCCGCGAGTTCATGTGCCGCGCGATGAATGTTCGAGTTCTCGTGCCGGTAAAACGAACTGATCCGATCGATCACTGCATTGGGTTTTTGCGTGGTCGCTGCGTTGTCCAGCCACACCAGTGGCCGTCCATGAACCCGTTCTTCGAGAATCGGAAAATCCCGCCGGATCAACTCCGCATCCAGCGGCCGCTTTGCGACGCCCAAATCAGCGGGCTCAAGGTCCGGACGAAATTCGTATGCGCTGCTGCTCGTCGGTAGTTTTGTATTCGCGTCCGAAGGAACGCCAGCCGTTTTCTCCGCCACTCCCCTTGATGGCGAAACCCCAGCCGCCCCAGAAGGCGCGGCCCCAGACGTTGGATTCGCGCTCGGCCCACCTGGTACACTCATCGGCGCCGACTGCATCCCCGGCATACCGGGAAACGAAAACAACTCCGAGGCCGAAGGAATCGCTGATGCCATCCCCGGGTAAACAGCCTGTTCCATGCCGCCAGACGGCGCGGCAACTCCCGGAGCCGCCCCTGCTGGAACGTTCGATTGCGGTGCATTTCCCGTGGGAACCTGCGGGGCAATCGACTTCACATCATGCGTCGCCCCCGGCACTGCCGTTCCATCCCCAGCTGCCGGTGGTGCCGCCGATGGAGACGCCGGAGGCGCTGGCGGATTCGGAATCGTCTGTATGCCCGCGGCATTGGGCATCGCCGGCACGCGCGGAAACCCAAACAGATCGCTGACCGGCGGTAACACCGAAGCCGCTCCCGGTGAAGTTCCTTTTTCGCCTTCCACAAAATATGGCATCGATCCCGGAACCACCGGCGCAGCCGCCGGTGTCGCCGGAACCGCTGCCGCATCAATGCCGCTCGGCGGCGCCGTCGGAGCCGATGCTCGCAATCCCGGAACGCCGCCAAACGAAAACAACTCATTTCCCGGCGGAAGCGCAGGCGCAACCGCCAACGGTGAGGCATTCGCTTCGGCCAGAAAACCCGGCGGTGTTCCTGAAACAGGCGGTGCCGGCGCAGTCCCCGGAGTTCCCGGAACCATCGCTGTATAGCCCGCCAACGATGCCGCAATCGCCCGGAAATCGGCCTCCGTCAATGGCCCCGGCCGCGTGGAAACACCGGGCGAAGAGACCGCCGCCGCACCCGGTTCCACACGCGGTGTCTCGCGCGACGGAAAGCTTCCCTCGTCAAACATCACCGTAGGAATTTCCTCCGCCGCCGCCTCTTCCACAGAAGAGCCATGTTCGCCGCCATTCCCATCCGCCAGATCCTGCGGCAGCACCAGAAAAAACTCATTGGCCAACCGCTCCAGCACTTCCGGTTCCGGCAATGGAATGCTGGCGAAGGGTTGACGTTTGCTCCCTTCGCCCGCCGCTTTTCGTTTCGGTCGGCTTGCGCCGTTCCCGTTGCCGTTTCCGTTACTTGTACTCGTGGTATTTGTCGACATGAACGTTCTCCAGCACTCCCAGAGCATCCTGCGTCAGTACCACGACCGAGCAGTACAGTGAAATGAGATAAGACGCGATCGCCTTATGGTTGATGCCCATAAACCGCACCGACAAACTTGGCGAAACCTCGCCCGGCAGCCCCGGCTGAAACAACCCGATCACGCCTTGCTTCTTTTCGCCCGTGCGCAGCAGAAGAATGTCGGTTGTCTCCGCCTTCACACTCAGTTTGTCGCACGGAACCAGCGGAATGCCCCGCCACGTCATGAACGGAGAACCAAACATCGTCACCGTCGGCGGCGGAACTCCCCGTCGTGTGCACTCGCGTCCAAACGCCGCAATCGCCCGCGGATGCGCCAGGAAAAAGCTCGGCTCTTTCCACACGCGCGAAATCAATTCGTCCATATCGTCCGGCGTCGGCGCGCCCGTGCGGCTCTTCACCTTCATCTCCGGTGCCACGTTGTTCAGCAATCCATACTCGGTGTTGTTGAGCAGCGCAGTTTCCTGCCGCTCCTTCACCTTCTCGATCATCAGTCGCAACTGCTCCCGAATCTGATCGTGCGGGCTGCGATACAGATCGGAAATACGCGTCTGCACATCCAGAACGCTGGTCACCGCGTTCAGCGTGTATTCGCGCGGCTTCTCGTCATAATCGACGTAGATTTCCGGCAGATCGATCTCTTCGTCCGGCGCGCACTCAATCGTCCGCGTTCCCGGACGCGTGGGTTTCACTTTGTTCAGCCGGTACACCCCGGCTTCAACCGGTACCCATGACATGAAGGTGATCAGCCAGCGCGGCGTGATCGCCTCCATCATGGGAACGGTTTTCGTAACGGTAGAAAGCTGCCGCGCTTGCTGCTCGGTCAGCGTGTGACGGACTTCTGCTGTCGCCATGCGGTTCGCTCCTTAGCGCAATCAAAATAGTGGTAATCGGGATTGGTATTTCGATGAGGTCGTCCCACGCACCCTAGCCATCCGGAATCGTCCGGACACAGGTTTGCGCAGACTGCAGCTCGACGCTGTCCTGAAACAGGCTGCATTTCAATTTTCAGTTGTCGGGGTGAGAAACTTATATCACAGTTCCTGCGGTGGAAATCTGTGCGCAACATCACACGCCGAGTGAGACAACCTGTGGAACAAAATGCTCCGTTCAATCCCCCAAAACGGACAAATTCCCTCTTATAAAATTTACTTGATTGATTTACTAGACATTGTTGCGGTAAAGTATCGCAGCCCTTTATTTTCTGGTTCCAAGCTGTCGGGGTGAACCGGAAAGTCGGGGTGCCTGCCGGTCACTCGGCAGGCTTTTCTTTTTCCGGATAAAACACGGAGGGCAAAAACGCGTTACGCGCTGGCCGCCATCGCCTGCGCCTTATAAAAACTCTTCCGCGCCCGCGACCGGATCTCATCCAGTTGCGCGTGCAGTCGCCGGATCTCCGCGTCCAGTTCGTTGTAGCTCGCGCACATCGCCGTGATCAACGCATCGGCGGTCGCCGCACCCTCCGGATCTTTTACGCATACGCCCCATGCCGGTTGCTCCGTCACCGGATCCCGTTCCGCATAAAAAAGCTCCAGATCGATGGCACCGCTCGGCGCTCTTGCCGGCTCAGTCTGCATCTCCACTTCTTCCACGTCCGCTTTCTTGGTTTCTTCTTTGCTCTCAATCAGGAACGGTGCCGGCGCAGTTGCCTCCGGCGCGCTGCCGACCGCTCCCGCATGCGCAGACACCATCTCCGCAACTTTGCGGATCAGAAACGGCCGTCCCTCGCTACCATCGTCCGCCCATTCCAGGTTCGCAATCGAGTGGTTGCTCTTGCAAGTGACGCGGAATATGTTTCCCGCCGGACTGGTCACCTCAAATTTGCCGCTTTCGCCTCGCAGCGCGACTGCCACGTCGTAAGTTGCAATCGTCTCGCCAAGTTGCATGGGGACACTCCTCCTGGCCGAGCATCGCCCGCGCATTCCGCGCATGCAAGTAGCTACCGTGATTCCCTAGTAATTTAGTGGGGAAACCAACCGCCGGGTAGATCCGTCGGCCTGTCCTACGCGCCCGCGGCCATCGCTGCCGATTCCGCCTTGTAAAACTTCTTCTTGGCCTGCGCCCGGATCTCATCCAGCTCCGCGTGCAGCCGCCGTATCTCCGAATCCAGCTCCACAAAGCTCAGGCAGTGATTCGTCATCAGCTTCGCCGCGTTGATCCCGGCATAATCCTGCGACCCTCCCGACTTCAAATACAGGCAGGCCGAAGGTTGCGAAGTCCGCGGATCACGTTCCGTATACAGCAAGCCAAAACTGGATGTGTCCATGCGCGCATTCTCCCACAGCATCTCGCTAAAAACAACAACCTCGTTTTCCACAATCAATCTGATGGTAACCACTCCGCCGCACTCGCCAACACTCCCCCCGCGCCAACACTGAACAAAGGCAGATTTTGCAAACTCATTACCAATCCTTGACAATTCCGGCTCCGTCCCCACCTACGCTCTCACCTAGGCAGGTTAGAGAAGGTTCCCTACGCGGTAACTCGCCCCTCCACGCTTCGACCCTCCCCGCCTGACTTCACCAAGGAGAAACCACTATGCAGATTTCGAAAACCGCAATCGCCGCCCTCGGACTGGTTCTTCTCATCGCTTCCGCCCCAGCCCGCGCCCAGTACAAACTCACCAACCTGGTTGACAACCAAGTCGGACAGGCCCGCAACATCGATCCACTCCTCGCCAATGCTTGGGGATTGGCCCGCAGCGCCACCGGCCCCTGGTGGATCAGCGACAACGACACCGGCTGGTCAACCATCTACTCCGCCACCGGAGCCATCGAGTCACTCCGCGTTTTGATTCCCACCGCCGGCAACGGCCCAATCTCGCCCACCGGCCTCAACGGCCCCGGCACACCCACCGGCATCGTCTTCAACGCGTCCTCCACCGATTTTCAGGTTCAGGGATGGCCCTCGGTTTTCCTCTTTGCCACTCTCGATGGCACCATCAGCGCCTGGGCGCCCGGACTCAACGCCAATCTTGCGACCCTCGCCGTCGACAACTCCGCCAAAAAGGCTATGTATACCGGCCTCGCCATTACCAGCAACGCCTCCGGCAACTTCCTCTATGCCGCCGACAACACCAACAACGTCATCGATATGTACGATGGCAAATTCAACCTGGTAAAAACCTTCAGCGATCCCAATGCCCCATCCAACCTCGCCGTCTTCGGCGTTCAGGACATCAACGGTCTCGTCTACGTCGCCTACGCCGTGCCCAACAAAGGCGAGGGCGGCTTGATCGATCTCTTCAAAGAAGACGGCACCTTCGTAAAAACGCTCGTCCAGGGAAACCGTCTGAACCAGGCCTGGGGCATCGCCGCCGCGCCCGGTAACTTCGGACCGCTGAGCAATACTCTGCTGGTTTCCAATAACTCCGTCTTCGGCACCATCAACGCCTTTGACCCCACTAACGGCAATTTCGTCGGCACCATCAAAGACGCCAACGGAAAAGTCATCTTCCTCAACAACCTCTGGGGAATCGCCTTCGGCGGCGGCAACACCACCAACGGATCAACCAACGAACTCTTTGTCACCGTCGGGCAGGGAATTGGCGGAGCCGAACTCGCCGGCACCTTCGCCAAAATCGTCTTCCAACCATAATTACGAAAAACCTGGTCCCCACTCAAGCCTGCTTCTGGCTTGAGTGGGAACTTCCCGCAACCACAGCCCGCCCCCCGTCTCTTCATCTACCCGCATTCCTCGGCCCTCCTAGAGTCCCCACCGTACGCCGCATTCCGCCGCTCCTGCACCTAAACTTCACTGCCGCAAGCATCCGGCAGGGCCGACCGCAAATTGTGGGAGTCAAATCGAGAGAAAAAAGGAGAGAAGCTATGAAGCTGACCTATTGGCTGTGCGTCGCCGTACTGGGGCTGGGCCTTGCTGGCATTTCGCCAGTGTACGCGCAGGATGAAGGCAACCGTGCGCAGTCCGACGAAAAGAAAGACCAGCAGGAAGACAAGAAAGCTGACGAAAAGAAAGACGCCAAACAGGACGAAAAGCAGGACGAGAAAAAAGACAAGGAAGTTCAGGACAAAGAGCTCAACAAAGACGAACATCAGGAGAAAGACGCCCGTCAGATGGAGCAGCAAAAAGACGAACACCAGCAAAAGGCCAGCCAGGGCGGACAGATCCCTCAGGACAAGTTCCGCGCCAACTTCGGCCGTGAGCACACCTTCGTCATCGAGCGTCCCGTCATCGTCTCCGGACAGCCGCGCTTCCAGCATGCCGGCTACTGGTTTGTGATGGCGCAGCCCTGGCCCGCCGGATGGGCTTACACCGACGTCGTTTACGTCGACTACATCGGTGGCGGCTATTATCTGCTGTGCCCGGCTCACCCCGGCGTCCAGATCTCATTGTCCATCACGCTCTAGAAAATCACGGGATACGGCTCACCTCGGGAAGGCACGGCTCAGGCCGTGCCGTACCGACTCCCTGACGATGGTCATTCTGAGGCCCGCACTCTGGTCCGAAGAACCCCCTGGTCGCGGGACGACTTCGCGGGACGACCACGCCTTTGGGTGGCGCAGCGCTTCAGCGCGGCGAATAGGCCGCCGTAAGGAAAGCGGCTTTAGCCGCTGAGGCGCAGAATGACTGTGCCGCAGCGGTTCCACACACTGCCGCGTGCCCCGCTCAATCGCGTTCTCTGCGAAAGAGTAGAGAAGTTACTCGCTTACAAATTACTCAATTGCCCAATCGCTTGGGTCGCCCCGCCCCATCGCCAGACGTGCGAAGCCCGGAATTGACTTGCCCCATCCTGCAACCGTAGGATTCTGCTCCAGAGGTTACCCAAACCCGAAAACGCCGCGGAGGCACGATGAATCGAGAACGCGCACTGAAGATTGTTTTGGTGTTGGTGGGATTGATTTTCCTGCTCGGTGTCTATCCCCTCATGATGTTTGCTTGGCCGGGCGGCTGGCGATGGCAGCCCAACCAGCCCGAATACGAGCAGATGATCCTTGGCGTTTACGCCACGCTAGGTATTTTTCTGCTGCTCGCGTCGCGCAACCCGTCGGAAAACCGCAGCCTCATCGCCTTTACGGCATGGTCAAGTCTGGTGCACGCTGCCATTATGGCGGTGCAGGCATTCCAGAATCCGGCCGAACGCGGACATCTTCTGGGCGACATCCCTGCGCTGGTTATCGTCGGCATTGCGCTAATTGCGCTCGCGCCAGCAAGGCGAACGGCATAGCCGGCATCGGCCCGGTGCTATGACGTATCTGCTTTTTCCGTGTTCCACGACACCGCCCATTAAAGTGGGCAAAAAATCAGAATCACGCAGCTCTAACCAGCCAAAAAGTAACCCCTACCTCTAGTATACCGTGCCGTAGGGGGTAAACCAGACACGTTTGCCAACTTTATATTTCCCGTCGGCTCATGAACATGCAGCGAAATTAGGGTAGAAAGACCACTTGCCATACTTTTGGCCTACAAGCGCCAAAATCACTTGATATGGCAGCTCGCCAGACCCTTTTTCTCAAGATACTGCTGGTGGTAATCCTCAGCCTGAAAGAACTCCGTCGCGGGCGCAATCTGGGTCACGATCGGCTTGCTAAACCTATGAGATTGTTCGAGTTTCTCCTTCGAAGCCTTGGCCTCGCGTTCTTGCTCGGGGCTGTGATAGAAGATCGCCGACCGGTACTGCGTGCCAAAATCCGGCCCCTGCCGGTTCAACTGCGTCGGATCGTGGTTTTCCCAGAACACATCCAGCAGCTTCTCGTAGCCGATTTTCGCCGGATCATACGTCACTTCCACCGCCTCCGCGTGACCCGTACGGTCCGTGCAAACGTCTTTATATGTTGGACTTGCCGTCTTCCCGCCGATATATCCCACCCGCGTCGCCGTCACCCCCGGCAACGCCCGAAATGTATGTTCCACACCCCAAAAACATCCCGCCGCAAATGTCGCTTTTGCCATCTCATTTTCTCCGAGATCCCTAATTTATGACGACGATTCTATTCGATGTAAGCCGGCATGAAAAGTAACATACTCTTGACGAACTCCGGTTGACGCCTCTTCGAATTCAAGCTACATTCTTGAAGGCCCCCCAACCGATACTTTCGTGACGCGTACCTCCAGCCATCTTCGAAGTCTTTTGTTTGCCGCTGTTTTCGCGACTATTGCGTCCATTGCGCTGGCCGCCACTCCATCCTTTACCGAGCAAGCCCGCGTCGGTTTCCCGGTCGGCGATCAGTGGGAGCCCGCCATCGCCGCCGATGGCTTCGGCCACGTCTACGTTCTTTATCCTCAATACGGCACCATGCCCGGATGCAAAGAATGCCTCCTGCCCTCCATGGTTCTGGTCGTCAGCAAAGATAACGGCATCACCTGGCAAACTCCGCGTCCCATTACCCCTCCGGGAATGCGCGAGTATGACCCGCAAGTCATTGTAGATCCAGTAGATCACCGCACCGTCTACGCCGCCTGGCTGCAGAATTTTAAGCTCGATATGGTCATCGCCAAGTCCGTCGACTTCGGCCAAAGCTGGACCATTAACATCGTCAATCGTGGCCGGGAAGAAGCCGATAAGCCGGTTCTAACCGCCCGCGGATCAGATGTTTACCTAGGCTTCAACCGCGAAAATAAAATGTGGGTCGCCGCCTCGCACGACGCCGGGGTGACTTTCACGTCCGCCGACGTCGGCCACAACCTCAATTTATTCAGAGCTTTAGCCGGTGGCGCGACCGTCGACCCCTCCGGCAACGCCTTCATCGCCTGGGCCGGATACACCCGCCAGGAGGGTATGAAAGGCCGCGTCAACTTATACATCAGCAAAAGCGAAGACAACGGCGCGACCTGGAAAAATACGCTGATGGATTCCTCCGCCGCGCCGCCCGATTGCTCCTCGTTTCACTGTTCCTGGGGATTCCTCGGCGCCCAAATCACACTTGCATCTGATTCATCCGGAACGCTTTACGCCCTGTGGAACTCCGGCAAAGGCGACAAAAATCCCGAGCGCATTTACTTCGCTTCATCAACCACCGCCGGCGATACCTGGTCTGAAAAGAAGGGCGTTTCGCTCGCGCCGAACGGCGTAGAGCATGCATTTCCCGCCATCGCCGCGGGCGACGACGGCGACGTTCGCATTGCCTGGATGGATACGCGCAACACTCCGCTGTGGAACACTTTTTATCGCAGCTCGACCAACGGTGGCGCCACCTGGTCCGGTGAAACCAGGCTTTCTGGCTTTGTAACAGGCTTTCGTTACATCCACTTAGATGGATTCGGCTTCCCCTTCGGCGACTACTTCGGCATCGCCATCGATAACAAAGGCAACACCCACGTGGTCTGGGGCGAAGGTCAGAATTTTCGCTCACCCGGCTCCATCTGGCACACCACCGGCCGCTAACTCCTACTCCAGCAACAATCCACCGGTTAAATCGGCAATTTTTTCGACCTTATGGTCCACGCACCAGGTGCGTAGTTCGTCGGAAATTTTTTCGGTCGCCACCGGATCCCAAAAACTAGCGGTGCCGATTTCGACTGCCGTCGCCCCCGCCAGCATAAACTCAACAATATCAACAGCCGTCGAGATTCCACCCATCCCAATCACCGGAATTTTTACTGCCTTCGCCGCGTCATAAACCATCCGCAACGCAATCGGCTTAATCGCCGGGCCAGAAAGTCCAGCCGTGACGTTGGCAATGCGTGGTTTGCGCGTCTCCGCGTCTATCCCCATGGCAAGAAAAGTATTTACCAGCGAAATCGCGTCGGCGCCGGCTTGCTCCGCCACGTGCGCCATCAAGGCAATGCTGGTCACGTTGGGCGAAAGCTTCACCATCAGCGGCCGCTTAGCGCTTCTTTTCGCTAGAGTTACGATCTCATCCAGCATCCGCGGATCGCTGCCAAATTGCACCCCGCCGTGCGCCGTGTTCGGACAGGAAACATTTAATTCGTACGCGGCAATCCCCTCCGCCTCGTTAAGAATGTTGATCGTGGCTTCATAGTCCTCGCGCGTGTATCCGAAGATGTTGGCAAAGACAACAACGTCCTTCATCTCCCGCAACTTGGGAAGCTTTTCCTCGACGAACGCCCGCGCCCCAATGTTCTGTAATCCGATTGCATTCAACATTCCCGCGGCGGTTTCGTACAACCGCGGCGGAGGATTCCCCGTCATGGGCTCTTTCGAAAGCCCTTTAACCACCAAGCCGCCGATCCGGTTAAGATGAACAACATCTTCAAATTCAATGCCATAGCCAAATGTGCCGCTGGCCGCAATGATGGGATTTTTGAGGGAAATTCCGGCAACGGAAACAGACAAATCAGGGTTGCGGATGCCTGTTGGGGAGTCAGTCATCGCGGTTAGTGTATCGCTTCGCGCGTGCGCCTCCAAATACTTCGCGCAGCGCCTTTTGATAACCCACCCCCATGCCCGCGCGTCCAAACCCCACAGCCTGTGACAGATCGGCTGCAACTCCGCTCCCATGGCGGGGTTTAGAATTTCTGACAAACGGAGTGCCGCTTGAAAACATTCTCGAATTCCTTTCTTTTCTTATCTCTGGCCGTAACCGCTCTGCTCCTGGTGGCGTGCCCCACTCGCCAAAAAATTGCTGACATCAACCGCGACCCCGGCCACTACGCCGGCAAAGAAATCGCCATCGCCGGCCGGGTCACAAATTCTTTTGGCGCTCTCGGCGTCGGCGCGTACCAGATTGACGACGGGACCGGCACGATGTGGGTTTATACAGAAAAATACGGCACCCCCTCCGCCGACGCGAAAGTCGCCGTGGTTGGCCGCGTCGAGCAGGGCGTTACTTTCGGCGGACACAATTTCCTCACGGTTCTCAGAGAGACCCAGCGCAGAAATGCTGAAGGCACGGCATTTAGCTGGCGTTAATCGCGCCTTTGTTTAAAATTGGCGTGCGCCCGACAATGGTCTAATCGCGCGCCGGAGACCGGATGTCGCTCACCTTAACTGACTGGCTGGTAATCGCCGCCTACCTGCTGGTCAATCTGCTGATTGGAATTTATTACCGCCGCCGCTCCGGCAAGAACACCGAAGATTTTTTTGTCTCCGGCCGCGAAGTTTCCTGGTGGCTCGCCGGAACTTCAATGGTGGCAACAACTTTCGCTGCAGACACGCCGCTGCTCGTGGCGGGATTGGTCGCCAAGCAGGGGATTGCCGGCAATTGGCTGTGGTGGGGTTCCTGCATCGGCGGCATGATGACGGTTTTTTTCTTTGCGCGTTACTGGCGCCGCGCCGAAATCCTCACCGATGTTCAACTGGTTGAATTGCGCTACAGCGGGAAACCCGCGGCATTTCTGCGCGGCTTCAAAGCCGTCTACTTGGGCTTGTTCATGAACTGCATCATCCTCGGATGGGTGACGCAAGCCATGATCAGCATCATCACCGTGCTGCTCGGACCGGCGATCGCGACTGGGCGAGTGGTGCAGATGGCAGGTTTTCATTACACGCTGGGGGACCCAAAATACACCTCGCTGCTGATCTGCATCTTCCTTTTGATTCCATTCACTGGCCTCTACACATTCATCGGCGGTCTCTGGGGCGTGCTGGTGACCGACCTTTTTCAATTCATATTGAAGATGACGATGATCATTGTCCTCGCCTGGGTTGCGGTCGCCAAGATCGGCGGCATGCAGGCGCTCGAGTCGCAGCTGAAGGTCATCGAAGGCAACGCCAGCCAAACTGCCACCACGACGGGTGATCCGCTGGCATTTCTGCCCAACTTTCACCTTGGCCTCACGGCCGACGCGCTGTGGACTCTGCCTTTGCTCACATTCACCGTGTATCTCGGAATGCAGTGGTGGCTGGCTTGGTATCCGGGAGCCGAACCGGGCGGTGGCGGATACGTCGCCCAGCGCATGTTCAGCGCCAAAGACGAAAAGAACTCACTGGGTGCAACCCTATGGTTCAATATTGCGCATTACGCATTGCGTCCATGGCCCTGGATCGTAACTGGCTTGGTTGCGCTGGTGGTCTATTCGCCCGCCGGTGGACTACACCCGAGCGCTGCGTTCGCGCAGAATCCCGAGCAGGGGTACGTCATGGTGCTTCGCGATTATTTGCCGCCCGCACTGCGCGGCCTGATGGTCGCGGCTTTTCTGGCAGCCTTTATGTCGACAGTGGGAACCCAGTTGAACTGGGGCAGTTCGTATTTGGTGAACGACCTGTATCGTCGCTTTCTGGTGCGCGACAAATCCGAGCAGCACTACGTTCTGGTCAGCAGAATCTTCACTATCCTGCTCGTCCTCGCTAGCGGCTACGCCGCCATGCAACTCACCTCCATCAATCAGGGATGGCAACTGGTACTGAACATCGGCTTCGGCACTGGCGCGGTCTACATTCTGCGCTGGTATTGGTGGCGCATCAATGCGTGGAGCGAAATCTCCGCCATGGCTGCGGCGGCCATTATGACGATTGCGCTGAGCCGCGTGAATTTCATCGGCAGCTCGGCACTTATATACGCCAAGTCAGCGCTGATTACCGGCGCTGTAACCACCGCGGCCTGGATCCTGATTACGTTCATCACCCGACCGGAACAAGACGTGACCCTGCTCGCGTTTTATCGCCGTGTGCATCCCTCGGTATACGGATGGGCCCGAATCGCCCGTCTGGCGCCCGACCTGCCCGAGGTTCGCGACCTCGCCAGCAACACCTTTGACTGGATCATGGGAGTGGTCCTGGTCTACGGATGCTTGTTTGGCATTGGCAAACTGGTGTTTCAGCAATGGACCTCGGGAATCCTGCTGTTGGCTGTCGCGGCCGTAGCCGGGTATCTGATCTTCTGGGATTTGTCGCGCCGCGGCTGGCGAAGTTTTTCGGGAGATCGAGCGGAGACTGGACCGCCGCACCGCTAATCGAAACTACGGCTGAAACGTGATCGCGATCACCTCAGTGGTCTCCTGCTGTGCGGGTTCGAACTCCCATTTTTTGATTGCTTCCTGTGCCGCCTGCGCCAGCAATGGATTGCCCCCAATGACCTTGGAGCTTTTGACATGGCCATTGGGAGCGACGATTACTGCCAGATTCACCGATCCTTCAAGGTGATATTGCTGCGCGAGTCGCGGATAAACGGGAGCCACTCTGGTTTTGACCACACGTGGGCGGGCATTCTGCGCAGCCGCCTCCAGTGACGCGAACAGCGCCAGAGTCAACGCAAGCGCACGCACGGCGCCCCGAACGCTTTGCCGGAAGCCGAACCGACGAACCGGTGCGCCTTGCACACTTCTCTCCTGTCAGGAATATCGGCAAGCTCAGGCGGAAGCAATAGGGGTAACGAAACTTTCGTTTAGGCTAGAACCCCGGCCGATTTCCGCCGGATCAACGGACCAGCAGCAAAAGCGGGCCGCACTAATCTGCGGCCACGCCTTGCGATTCCTCGTCGAACTCCGGAACGGTCGACTGCGAAGCCTCACCGCGCATCTCGGCTTCCAGCGCGGCAAGCTGGGCTTCAATGTCGTCGTGGGCTTTGCGCTTGCGAATCACTTCTTCGCGATAGCGCCGCAGGAAGTAGTCGATGGTCTCGACGCGAATTCTAATCGAGCCGGTCGGTTTGTTCTCGTCGAGATCTTTGAAGCAGAAGTACGGCGTGCCCGACTGCTCAATGATGCCTTCGATCACGCCATAAATCGGCGCGTCGTGCCCGCACTTGAAGCTGGAAATCTCGAGCGCCACAAGATTGGGATGGCGCGCAGTAAATTTCGCCGCCCAAACCTTGTGGTTGGTGCTGCACGAGTAGGAATTCTTCCACGCATCGGTAATATCGAGCGGGCTCTTTATGAGGCCGGCTCGAACTTCCTCGCCGAACAAACGCTCCAGCATGTCTTCATCGAGCGGCAGCGTATTCTGCGAAAAAATCGGATAACCAAGCTTCTGGAACTCTTCAAGAATCTCGTGATTCAGCCCCGGATCATGATGGTACGGCCGCCCCAGCATCACGATGCCGATGCGGTCTTCCCGCTCGAGTTGGTCCATGACCTGGCGGGCGCGGCTGCGAATGCTGTTTTCGTAATCTGCCAGCGCTTTGTAGCCAAGCTCTACGGCACGATCATTTTCTTCCTGCGACAACCCCAGAATCGGCTGCCACGCCTGCAGCATCTGGTGCGCAAACAGTTTGCGATCGGCGAAATTTAGAATCGGATCGACATACTTCACATTGGCTTCACCGAAGACGTCGTTTTCCTTGGTGAACGCGGCTTTCACCGTTTCCGGCGTTGCCGTGACCGTGGGGCAGGCGTTCGCGCCAACAATATTGACCAGTGGCGAAGTCAGCACGTCATACATGGGGAAGAAAATAACGTCGAGCGGCTTCTTGCGGTGCTTTTCCTGGATCAGGTTGTAGACGTGCGAGATGCCGATCTTCGCCGGGAAGCAAGGATCGATCGCCCCGCGGCTCGCGCCCGCGCGATACAGATCCGGAGTGGTGTAGTCGGAATAAATAATGTTCTCCGGCTGCACGCCCAGGCCCTGCAGATACGCATTAAACAGCGGCGCGTACGAATAAATATTCAGCACGCGCGGAATGCCGACCCGCAGCTTCTTGCGATTCTCCATCAGCGGGATGCGCGCTTTGGCGGCCTTGTCCCAGAACTTCGCCGCCGGAATCGCGTCGGCAACCGGCTTGACGTTGACCGGCCGAAATACCTCATGCGCCGCCATATCAACAAAATTGGGATGCTGTTCTTTGATGGAATCAAGGCCGGCCTTGATGTCCTTCATATCGTTGATGTCTTCGACCAGCCCTTTTTCGCATGTCGCAATGATCAGCCGCTGTTCGCCGTGCATCAGCGGAACTTTGGTGACTTTCTGGATCGGCACGAAACTCAGGTCCGTCTTGGGTTCGGTGCGAATGTCAATGAAAGTCCGCAGGCAATTGTTCTTGCAGAAATTGCAGCGCGTTTCTTCGTTGCGCGTGGTGCGGTATTCAATCTTGCGGACGGCATCGAGCCCAACGAATGAAGTCTGCAAGCCATTCCGCCACAGCCGCAACGATTCGACGGCAGCCCCAATGGCACCGGATTCTCCGCAATGTTCGTGAACGATGATCTCCGGTTTCTTGCCGGCGGCGCGAAAGCTGTTTTTGATGAAATCAACTTCAGCTTTGACCACCGCCATGTTGTTCTGCGTTCCGCCTTGCAGAACGAAGCGCGAACCGAGCGCGGCAAGATTTGGAATACTCGCAACGTACAGAAAAACGTTCTTCGGAAGCACGGCCGCCAGTCCGGCCAGAATCTCTTCTGCGCGCCAGCCTTGGCGCTGGAAGTTCACAATGTCCGACTGCATGAACACCGCACAGCCGTATCCGAACACAGGCATAGCCTGCGCCGAAAAAGCCAGATCGGCGTACTGCTCCACGCCAAGTCCAAAACCTTCCGCCGTGGATTGCAGGAAATATCCGTTGCCTGCCGAGCACTGCGTGTTCAGCTTGAAATCTTTTACCCGGCCGTTGTGCAGGATGATGATCTTGATGTCCTGCCCGCCCACGTCGACGATCACATGCGGATCTTCATAGAACTTAAGCGCAGATTCCGTGTGCGCGACGGTCTCAACCAGCGCGACATCGGCGTGTAGAACATCTTTCAGAATGTCTTTCGCGTAGCCCGTCGTCGCGACACCGAGAACTTCGAGCTTAGCTTTCTGCGCTTCGACTTGCCCGCGCAGGTTCTCGAACATCTCGATCGTGTCCTGGATCGGATTTCCGTTTGAGAGCTGATACGACTTGCAGAGAATGTCGCCCTTTTCGTCGAGCAGCACGGCCTTGGTAGAAGTCGATCCGCCGTCGATGCCGATAAATCCCGCCACGGTCGAACTGGTGCTGAAGGTCGCGGGAATAAATTTCTTGCGGCGATAAGCTTCCTTAAAGCCGGAAAGTTCGTCGTCGCCCGTGGTCAGGCCTTTGCCGCCTGACTTGGCTTTTTCTTCCTGCCGTCCAAACTCGATGTAATGCACCAGCCGGTCGTACCCGTGGTAGCAGCCCACGCAATCTTCTTCGCTCTTGCCGAACTCAACCGATCCCAGCGCCGCGAAGTACTGCGCGTTCTCGGGAACTTTGATCAGCTCTTCGGGCTTGGCACCGTCAGGAATCGCGACCTTGCGCTCCGTCCACATGCGCGGAATGTTCGCCTGCCACGCTTCGCGCATGCCGCGAATGAAGCTGTTCGGACCGCCCAGCAGCAACACGTGCGGCCGCAGTGTATGCCCACGAGTGAGTACGCTGAGATTCTGCAGCACGATGGCTTCAAACAGCGACGCCATCAGTTCATCCGGCGGTGTGCCGACTTTCTGCAGGCTGTTGATGTCGGTCTCGGCAAACACGCCGCACTTGCCCGCCACTTTGTGCAGCTTGATGTTGTGGTATCCCTGCTCGCAGAGTTCGGCCGCGGGAATCTTCAGCTTGGCGTTGATCTTGTCGATGACCGCGCCCGTTCCCCCGGCGCACTTGTCGTTCATCGAAGGAATTTTTTTCTTGCGGCCGGTCTCATCGTCATCTTTAAAGACGATGATCTTCGCATCCTGCCCGCCGAGTTCGATGACCGAATAAACTTCCGGATGCATCTTCTCGACGGCCAGCGAAACCGCCGTCACTTCCTGCACGAACTTTGCGCCAATCTGGTCGGCAATCCCTCCGCCGCCCGAGCCAGTCATGAACATGCGCGTGTTGCGATTGTTCATGCCGATCTCGGCTTCGATCCGCTTCAGGAACTCCAGCGTTTTTTCCGGCTGCTTGGTTTCGTGGCGCTGGTAGTCCTGCCACAAAACCTTGTCCGTGGCTGCGTCAACCACCACGGCTTTCACCGTGGTCGAGCCCACGTCCAGGCCGACAAGAAATTGCGTCTTGTGGTCGTGTGGTTTTTGCAGGGGCGCGGGCCCAATCTGCAGCAGCGGCGCTTTCTTTTCCTGTCCTGAATGATCGTGCATCGATTAATCCCCGCTCACTGCCGCCGGCACTTGCACGCCGGGCACGCGCGAACGCTTCCAGACTCTCGTGTTCTTGTCGATCCGGTCACTCACGTGCAGAATGAACTGCGCCGCAGTTCCGGCAACGCCTTCGTGATGCGGCACGTGGTAGAACGGCCGCCGCAACTCAGCATGTTCGGCGATGAACTCGCGAATCTCTTCCATGCTCTTGCCGGTCGATTGCAGGCATTGTTCAAACTCAGTCTTGGCCTTGACCTTGGCTTCGCCCAGCGCCATCTGCACGCGGCTGTGCGCGTTCACTTCGCCTTCGCCCGAGGTTTCGATCGGCAGGAAAATCATGTCTTTGAATTTGTTGATCACCGCCGACTGAACGCCATCCGACTGCGATGACGGCATGCAGCCAAACGGCTTCAGCGCCAGCACCATATGGCACAGTTTGTGAACGGTGTAGTAAACGTTTTTGCCGACTTCGAGGTGTCCTTCGCCGCCTCGCGCAAACTGGTTGTAGAACGGATGCGCCAGGTCCGCCAGTTCCTGCTGGTTTACCAGATGGTGCGTGATCCCGCCCATGTTCTTGATCGTCCGGTGATAGAAGAAATTCCAAGCCTTCTGTCCGAAGCCAATGCCCCACAGCTTTTTGCGCAGTCCAATGTAGTTGGCAAACTGCTTCTTGAACTCATGCCACTCGGGATTGCGGTGCGGACGGTTCACTGGCCACTTCGCGATCGCATGCGCTTTCGCCTGGTACATCAGGTAAGCAACCCACGTGGCAATCGGCTCAACCAGAACCTGCGCGCCTTCGCGCTCCAGGAATTCGAACATGTGGAAGTTGCCATCGCCTTCGGTGGTCTGCGCCCAGAATTCGCCAGTGATCTTCACCACCGGTTTTACCTTGGTGCGATCAACCTCGATAGCGTTCATGCGCTCGCTCGCCGCGTGCAGCGCATTCAAATAGTCCTTGCCCCACATATGCTCATGCCACTTGCCCAGCACGTTCGCGGTGTTGCGCAGAACCTTGTTGCTCTTGAATTTCGGCTTCGCCCAATCCGGAGCGCTTTGCTCAATTTCGAACGAGTGCCGGTTGCGCATGTCTTCGCAGAGCGCTCCCACCATCTCGTGGAACACTCGATCGGTCTCGCCTTTGTTCACTTCAAACGGCCGAATCTGGTAAATCAAGTCGTTGATCACATCGCCCAGGTGCAGCGCGTTTAACATGCCGAAGCCAAAATCAATGGTGAACTTCAAACCCGGCTCGCCTGACGCAGCCTTGATCCCGTCGCTGTCTTTGAACAGCAACACGCGGAAGCCGTCGAAGCCGGCATTCTTCAGCGCAAAGCGATATTCGGCTTCGTACATGCCAAACCGGCACGGTCCGCACGATCCCGCGGTAAAAAAGACATAATTGTCGAGAATCTGCTGCCGCGGAATGCCTTCCTTCTCCAGGAACTGCAAATACTGCACCAGATTGCCGACCGTGAAATACGTCGGATTGCACTGGCCGTTGTTGCCAAATTCTTTGCCGATCTGAAACGCCGGCACGTCCGGCACCGGCAGCTTTTCGCAGCGGTAGCCGCACCCTTGGAAGACCGCACGGATCAGATCTTCGTGCTTCCAGGTGAATCCGCCAAAAAGAATGGTGACGTTCTTCCGCTCCTCCGCGGTAAACGCCCGCTCCACCGGGCGATGAAAATGGTCGGGCCGGTCGAGTCCGGCAATCTTGCGCAGCCGCGTGCGTTCCGCTTCGAGGCGCTGCTTAATTTCTTCTTCTCTTTCGATCTGAACCAGTGTGGTCGCCATTATCTTCCTCCGGCGTTTGCGATTCGGTGATTGGGGATGAAACCGGCAACAAGAGAGTTGCCGTCCTGGGCTCGTGCGGCGCTGAGATTTGGTAAAGACGCGCGGGTGAGCGCTGGTCTCCGGTCAACAACGAACGTGAGAGTTCTACGTTCCGACAGCACCAAAACTCCTCAGCTCTTACAAAGGAGGTACGCTGTTTCCGTCCGAAAGTCGTCTCCAACCATCGGACGTTCGAAAAACAATTGTCCCCCGGCCTCGCCGTGAAACAACGTTGAAACGGTACATATTTTCGAAACTAGGCAAAGCTACCGCTGACGCTCTGGAAGCGATGGGCCGCCTGTTTCAATACCCACTTGATAACTCTTGCATCGTTGTAACAGAAACCAAGGTTATGATTCAAGGTCGAGAAGCAGTGCGTCTGACGGACTGCTCCATTTCGTTCAATTGTGAGACGTCGAACTTGTGATTTTCGATCGCTCCCCAATCATGCGTCCGCTCCTTACTGATAAATAGGGTTTCGATGCCTACTCCACACGCGCGGTTTACTGCCGGGATGCATTGTTTCAGCGCCTGGTCGAAGCCGGGGACGATCATGACTTCGCTTGGTCACCTCGGCAGACTGTCAGTTTTGACAGGTATGCCTTGCCTTCGCAGCAGATACTGTTAATAATGGTAGCCGAATTTTTCTCGTCGGTTTCAGCGTTGGCAAGAATCTGCGAACAACGCCTTCATGCGTTTCTCGCCAGCGTTAGGGGCGTGCCATGAAGCTTAAGAAAGCCGAACGCATTCTGCTTGCGCTGGGTCTGCTGCTGCTCGGCTTTTACGCGCTGGCCCGCCTGCAGGGGGCAATCCTTTCTCGCGCCGCGGTCGTCAGCTTCCAGAGTAAAGCCGAAGCCAACAGCGAAGACGCCGGCTCGTCGCCTAACCCTGGCTTGGGAATCACGGAATCCAAACCCGATTTTTCCCTCTGGTCTGAAAAACGCATTCACGACTACCAGGACAGCCTCGCCGCCCATTTCTCGCCTGCCCTTGCCGTGTTGCGAATCCCCAAGCTTTCTCTGGAAGTCCCGGTTCTTGAAGGCACCGACGACTTGACCCTGAACCGCGGAGTCGGCCGCATTGCCGGCACAGCTGAGATTGGCGACGACGGCAATATCGGAATCGCCGGCCATCGCGACGGCTTTTTTCGCGGCCTCAAAGACGTAAAAACCGGAGATTCGATCGAACTTCTCACTGCCGAAAGCTCCACAACCTACGTCGTCGACAATATCGTCGTGGTCGAGCCGGCAGACGTATCGATCTTAAATCCGCGTGCTCAGGATTCCATTACCCTTGTGACCTGCTATCCGTTTTATTTCGTGGGCAGCGCGCCCAAGCGTTACATTGTGCAGGCCTCGCTCAAAAGTTCCATCCCGGCGACTTCCGTGGCGGAAAGCCAATCCGCTTCCGGCGATTTAAGTGCCACAAAGAGTACAAAGTGATTCGCTCAATTTCTAACGTGCAACGAACATTTAAAACCAACGAGGAGAAACAAATGAATTCGAATCAGCGACGGACAAACGCAATGTTCGCGCTCGCGGTGGGGGTTGCTTGTTTGTTAATGGCCCTCAACTTGAGCGCGCAGGTACAAAGTTCAACCTCCACCACGAGCCAAACCCCAACCGTGACCAGCACGACGCAAAGCGGCACCGTCGTGTACGTCTCCGGCAACGACCTTATCGTCAAAGCTGACGACGGCACCCTCCATCACTTTTCCAACGTGCCCGACAACAAAACGGTCACGGTCGACGGGAAACAATTGACCATCCACGACCTGAAACCCGGCATGAGGCTCACCCGGACCATCACCACCACCACCACTCCCAAGACCATAACCACCACGCAATCGGTGACCGGAAAAGTTTGGCAGGTCAACCCTCCAGCCTCCGTCATTTTGACCATGGACAACGGCCAGAACCAGATGTTCAAAATCCCCAAAGGGCAAATGTTCAACGTCAATGGCCAGATGGTCGATGCTATGCATCTTCAGAAAGGCATGATCGTCAACGCCACCCGTATCACCGAGTCTCCGGAAACCGTCACCACCCAAAGCACATCAGTGACCGGCAGCATGCCACAGCAAGCCGCCGCACCGCCGCCGCCTCCGCCCGCGCCGGATGTGCCGATCCTCATCGCCGTTGTCACGCCGATCCCCGCCGCAGCGCCCGCCGCGTTGCCGAAGACCGGCAGTTCGCTGCCGCTCGTCGGTTTCCTCGGGCAGCTTCTGATCGCGACTTCGCTGGGGATGAAAGCGATTCGCCGGCTGAGCTAGGAAAAGTGTTTACCGGGACCGCCGTTCGCGGCGGTCCCTTTTTTCTTTGGCGCGGTTTTTGCAGATTGTCGCGATTCGCCGCTCAGGCGAGCGCGATCACATCAATCTCCACCAGCACGTCTTTCGGCAGGCGGGCAACCTCTACGGTAGATCGTGCCGGCGGATTCGCAGTAAAAAACTTCCCATAAACCTGGTTCATCGCGGCGAAGTCATCCATATTCTTCAGGAAAACCGTGGTTCGCACCACCTTGTCAAAGCCCGTGCCCGCCGCCGTCAGAATCGCTCCCACATTTTGCAGCACACGTTCGGTCTGCGCCGCAATGTCGCCGGCTATGACCTGCTGGTTCGCCGGATCAATCGCCACTTGCCCCGATGTAAACACGAACCCATTCGCTCGGATCGCCTGCGAATACGGCCCAATCGCCTGTGGTGCCGACTTGGTTGAAATGATTTCGCGCATATGATCGCCTGACTCCCGACTACTGTCTCCTAGATTTTCTGCAGCCTCTGCACATCATGCACCCCCGGAATCTTCCTCACGCCCGTAATAATGTTCTCCAGATGTTTCAAGTCCACAATGTCCATGATCACGTCGATGTTTCCCTGCCCATTGTTCGTCCGCGCCTCAACGTTCCGTATGTTCGTCTTCGTGTCGCTGATCACCTGCGTAATATTTTTCAGCATGCCAAAGCGGTCATCGCACAGCACCGTAATTTTCACCGGATACGAACTCCCGGCCTCTTCACCCGCCCACTCCACGTCAATCCGCCGCTCCGGTTCATACATCAGATTCAGCACATTCGGGCAATCAATCGCATGCACCGCCACGCCCTTGCCGCGCGTCACGTACCCTACCACTGCCTCGCCGCGAATCGGATTGCAACATCGCGCCCGGTACACCAGCAAATCTCCCTGCCCCTTCACGCGGATCGCATTTTCCCCATGGTCCGCCCCAAACACGCGCCGCACCACGCTGGCCAGTCCGTGTTTTTCGCCCTCCGCCTCAGCCGGAATCTGTACCTCTGTAGCCGGAGTCAGCTTCGCCAGCACCTGCCGCGCCGAATATTTGCCATACCCAATGCCCGCCAGCAGATCGTCAATCTGCCCCAGCCCATCATCGTTCGCAATCCTCACCATCACTTCCTCTTTGATCTCTTTCAGCGCCACGTGATACTTCCGTGCTTCCTTTTCAATCAGCTTGCGGC
>DASVWZ010000118.1:0-23518 GCA_036392935.1 Terriglobales bacterium
GTCCACGTGCCGCCGCCGGCGGGACTCAACTCGTAGATCACGCCGCCTTCGCCGGAGCCTCCACGACTGGTATTGCCGTAGAGGTTGCCATGAGTGTCGAAAACCACGCCGTTCTCAGAATCGGAACCATCGGTGAAATTGAACGAATAAATGACCTGGTGGGTCCAGGTGCCACCCGTGGCCGGAGACAATTCGAATACTGTGCCACACCTGTCGTCCATGCTGGGACACCCACTGTTGCTTGTGGTGCCCCCACCGAACGTTGTGCCGTACATATTGCCGGAAGCATCGAAAATCAGGTCGCTGTAAGGGGTTGCTCCGTCGGCGCAATCGGACAAGGCGCAGAAGCTGTACAGGACGCTTTCGGTCCACGTGCCGCCCGCGCCGGGAGCCAGCTTGAATACCACACCTTGGGCGTTAGCGCCGCCTTTCTTGGCGGTCCCGTAGAGATTTCCGGATGCATCGAAGATGACAGCCGCCCAAGGTTCTTCGCCGTCGGTGCAGTTGGTCAGTGAACAGAAATTGTAAAGCACGCTCTCCGTCCAGGTGTTCTTGGGGCCGGCTTTCAGCTCAAAAACTACTCCGCCACCGGCCGAACCGCCCACGGTGGTTGTGCCGTAGAGGTTTCCCTTGGTATCGAAAATCAAGCTCCCTTGCGGACCGGAGCCGTCAGCGCATCCAGTCGACGGGCAGAAGCTGTACAACACGCTCTCCGACCAATCGCCATCCTTTTGATGGGTCATCTGGAAGACCGTCCCGTTGTTGTTGGCTCCGCCTCCAAACGTGGTGCTATAGAGCTTGCCTGAAGCGTCGAAGATCATCGAAGCCTTAGGCCCTTGGCCGTCGGTCTTCTTGAAGGTGTGCAGAATTTTGTAAGTATCAGCCAGCGCCGGAGTCGCGGAGCACATTGCGAACAGCGCGGCGGAAAGCACAAATATAGTTGTCGCCTGGTGGCGTGTCATTGGATCCCCCCTGGAAGGTAAAACCACTCCTTGCGGCAGCCAGTATACCATGATGGCTGCAAGTTGATCGGCCGCGAAAAGCCACTTTCCTGCAGATTCACGAACGATTAACATTAGCGGTTCGCGCGAAACATATATTCTCGATTTCGATTCGCCAGCCAACTGGGATGCCAATATGAGTCGATTTGGCCGTGAAGTTACCGCGTGGGTGAGTGTTATTGTTCTGTCCGCATCGTTTCTGTCCGATTGTGCCGCCCAAACCGGCGAGCCCTCCGCAGCACCTTTGTCAACCGAATTGAACAAGTATCCCGGGCTGCTGCCCGAGTTCGGCCGGTTGCTCGAGCGTCTGAAGCATGAGGTGCAGCTTCCACCCCCTCGTTATGAGAGCTACCTTTTGCCGTTACTGCCGGCGAGCACAACTTATTTCGCCGCGATTCCCAACTTCGGTGAAGCTGCTAATCAGGCCCTTGGCGTCTTTAAAGACGAACTCAGCCAAAGCTCGGTACTCAACGCCTGGTGGCGCGGCGAAGTGGGCCAAACCGGTCCGCAACTGGAAGACGCAATTGAGAAGTTCTATCAGATCTCCCGCTATCTGGGAGACGAAATTGTCGTGGCGGGAGAGTCGGGACATGCCAAGCCCCGTCTGCTGCTGACTGCCCAAATAAGAAAGCCGGGACTAGAGGAATATCTTCGCCAGCTATTGCAATCATCTCCCGATAAATCAAAGCCGAACTTCCGCATCGTCACGCAGCGTGACTTAAAGGAGACAGCCACTCAGTGGGAGACCGCGGACTTCCTTGTGCTGGTGCGCTCTGAATTTGCGATCGCAGGGCCGGACCGGGAAACGATCGCTAGTCTGAATACGCTGCTAGATACGAAGAACAATGAATTTGTTTCCACGCCATTCGGCGAGCGGCTGGCCCTAGCTTATCAGGCTGGCACGGAGACGCTCTGCGCTGCGGACTTGCAGAGCATTCTGATTCGAGATCGTCCCGGCAATCCGGCGAATCGTGCGTTGCTCGATGCCTCCGGATTTGGAGACATGAAGTATTTTGTTTGGAACCACAAAAAGACCGATGACGAAGGCGTCAGCGAATCGGAACTTAGCTTTACCGGCCCACGCCGCGACGCCGCTTCGTGGCTAGTCTCACCGGGGCCACTTCCCAGTCTCGACTTTGTTTCGCCCAAGGCGCTCATGGTTCTTGGCCTGCTGCTGAAGAATTTCGGAGAGATTTTCGACAATCTCAAAGAGATTTCGGTCAACACTAACCCGAATGCTCGTGCTTCGGTTTCGCAAATGGAACAGGTCATGCATATCAATCTCAAAGATGAGCTGCTTAGCCAGTTCCCGGGCGAGGTGACCTTCGAACTAAACAGCGTGTCGCCGGAACAGCAGCCCATATGGAATGTGATCCTCCGCGTGACCGACCCGGTACAAGTGCAGAAGGCCATGGATAAGCTGGCGGTGGCGTGGTCAGCGCGAACCGCGCAATTCGAGCAAGAGGGCACGCTCTATCACTCCATTATGTTTCCCGCTTCGCAAAAAGAAGGAGCGGTCTACGCGTTTGTGGATGGCTACCTGGTGCTTGGCTCCAGCCGTGAAGCCGCAATCACGACCATCAGAATCCACAAATCAGGCGAATCGTTTGCGAAAGCGACTTTGTTTCAAACACCGCTGCCCGCCGGTTACTCATCGGACGTCTCGGCATTGTTTTACGAAAACGCAGCCGCCCTCGCCTCTTCCGCAATGCGGCAACTTCCCGCCGAGGCCGCTGCTCAGCTCTCTACGCTCACGACCGCAACCGCCCCCGTTGTGCTTCGTGCCTACGGTGAAAACAGCGCCATCCGTGGGCTTAGCGTAGAAGCGTCTGCCGATCCCACCATGATGCTGATTCTCGCCGCGATCGCAATTCCTAATTTGCTGCGTGCCCGAATTGCCGCCAATGAGTCCGCAGCCGTTTCTACGATGCGCATGGTAAACACTGCTCAAGCGCTGTACTCCGCGACTTATCCGCAAAGACGCTATGCCCCAGATCTGGCGTCGTTAGGTCCAGATCTCCGGGGTCCGGGATTCAAGTCGCCAGAACACGCCGGCCTGCTCGATAACATCCTGGGGAATTCCAGTTGCACTGCAGGCAAGTGGTGCGCCAGGAACGGATTCCAGTTCACTCTCGTGGCCACCTGCAAACTGAATCTTTGCAGCGAATTTGTCGTTCTCGCTACGCCGATCAATAGCGGCGCAGGTACACGCAGCTTCTGCTCTGCCTCTGATGCCGTGATTCGCTATCGCTCTGGAGGGCCTCTAGAGTCGCCGGTAACGCCTGCCGAGTGCCGGACTTGGCTGCCTCTTCGGTAACTTGGTTGCCTCACATTCAAACCAGTTGCCGCGCGTATGTCTGCTGCGAAAATGGATGACCCGTGCCCTCCGCCCTCCGAAAGGCCCTAGAATCAATAGACGCAACCACTTAGACTCTCTGATGTTGTACACTTCGGTTCAGCGGAGGTTTATGCGCGGGGAGATTTCCGGTTTAAGGCGGGATGTTAATGCCTGATCAGAGCGACAAAAGCGTAGGAAAAACTCCTCCGGAGTCTCCGCCAGGGGCGAAGAAGAAGTACGAGAAGCCGTCGTTCCGCTTCGAGCGCGTCTTCGAAACCATGGCGCTGACCTGCGGAAAAGTGGGCGCGGTGCAGTTTCAATGCCGCTTCAATCGCAAGACCTCCTGAGCCGATGACCACACGTGACATTGCAGCCACTCCTCAACCACAAATTGATTTAGCTGTAGAGATGTTGAAGTCTGGTAACCCAGTGCGGCTGAAAGCGTTGGGGTCAAGCATGCTGCCGGCATTATGGCCGGATGACGTGCTGACCATCGAGCCAGTCTCCGCGGCGTCGACTCATCCGGGTGAAGTCGTGCTGTGCACGCGCGATGGGCGATTCGTCATTCATCGTCTGATGCAGATTGACGGCGCAACTTGCATCACGCGGGGTGATGCCATGAACGACTGCGACCCTGCTTTTGAGTGGCATGAAGTTCTCGGCCGCGTGGCCGACATCGCCCGCGGACGGCACCTTCTCAAGGTGAAGCCGCAAACCGTTTTCAACCGCTTTACGGGCTGGATGATCTGCCATTTCGCCCTCTGCCAGCGACTGGCATTGCGTTTGCATTCGATACGGCAGGAGTTCTGGCTTGAGGCAGAAGAGTTGCACGAGCCGGAACTGCTTGCGCGAGTCACATCTGTCTGGTGATGTCCGCCTCCCACAGCGCAACCATGCTCCCCATCCGCATTGGCGGCGTTTCGATCGGTGTCGCGTGCGAAGATGCGTCGTTTCTGGGAATGCTGGAACAGCGCTACAGAGGATTTATCGCCGCCGAAGGAACACCGGATTTCGAACTTGAGGTCAGCTTGCATGAGCCGGTTGACGTTGCCGATGCCGACGAGGATGTTCGGGTAGCCCGTAAAGGCGATGACTGGATTCTGCAGCGCGGCGATTTTCGCGCCATTTGGAGCCCGGCGGCCGCGCACGGGAAGGTTTCGCAGTCCAACAATCCCTATGCGATCGATTCGGTGTTGCGTATTTTGCATACGCTGATTTTGGCCTCGCGCGGGGGCTTTCTAGTGCATGCGGCCAGCGCAGTGAAGAACGGGTCAGCGTTTCTTTTCGCCGGAGTTTCCGGCGCGGGTAAGACCACCATCTCGCGGCTGGCTCCCGCCGATACGAAGCTTCTGACCGACGAAATTTCTTACGTCCGCCGCGAAGGCGACGGATACATTGCCTGCGGTACGCCATTTGCCGGCGAGCTGGCTCGCCCGGGCGAAAACATCGAGGCGCCGGTCAAGACCTTGTTCCTGCTGGAGCAGGCGGCGGAAAACCGGATCACGCCCATTCGGCCGGTCGAGGCCGCGCGCTTGCTTATGCGCAATATTCTGTTTTTCGCTTCCGACGCGGATTTGGTCGCGCAAGTGTTCCAGTCCGCCTGCGAGTTTGCAGAAAAGGTTCCGGTGCGGAGATTATCATTTCTTCCTGACCGGCGTGTCTGGGAGATGATAGGCTGAAACCAGCGACCATGGCTGAAACCTACATAGCCAGGAGCACAGCCATTGCGGCACGACTGATCGGTGGTGAGATGATGATCATGTCGGCGGTAGACTCGACGTTTTTCACCCTGAACGAGGTCGCAACCGTAATCTGGCACTCGGCCGACGGGCAGACACCACTGGCGGAGATCATCGAGCGGCAAGTTTGTGGCGCGTTCGACGTCCAGCCCGAAAGGGCGAAGGCAGATGCCGACCGCTTCGTCGCCGAACTTTCGCAACATGGCGTGCTGCTGGTTTCCGATCGGCCGATCGCGGCTGCACCCTCCGGCGAATCGCCGGCTTCACCTACACCATGAGTCTTCTCGCCGAGATGAACGAGAAAGCGCTGGCGCTCGGCGTCCCGCTCAGCGTACATCTCGACCTCACTTACCGCTGCAATGAGCGCTGCATCCATTGTTATCTCGATCATGACGACCGTGGCGAGATGACGACGGCGGAGATGGAAAGTGTCCTCGACCAGCTTGCCGATGCCGGCGTCTTCTTTCTTACATTTAGCGGCGGCGAAGTTTTTCTGCGGCGGGATTTTTTCCACCTGGTCGAATACGCGCGCCGCTTGCTCTTTAATCTCAAGCTAAAAACCAATGGCGTAATGATCGGCGACGAAGAAGCCCGCCGGCTGCGCGAATTGGGTGTCGAGCAGGTGCAGTTGAGCGTCTACTCGCACCGTGAGGAAGTTCACGACGCCATTACCAAGCTGCCGGGGTCGCTCAAGCGAACAGTCGAAGCCGTGCGGCATCTGCGCGCTCATGGGCTGAAAGTCACCATCGCCAACGTGCTGATGACCGCCAATTCCTTCGACAACGGCGGCGTGATCTCGCTGGCCAACAAGCTAGGCGCTTTCTACACCGTCGATCCGACCGTCACACCGAAGCTCGACGGCGATACGTCGCTGCTTTCGCTGCGAATTCCCGGCGAAGAGCTGCATGAAGTATTTCGCGATGAGCGTGTAGTAAATAATGTCGAAGAATTCTGCGCTCCGCCCACCAAACCCGGCGCCGATGTGATGGAAGGATATCCCTGCAGCGCGGGGCACACGGCGTGCTACATTTCGCCCTACGGCGATGTGTATCCGTGCGTGCAGTTTCCGCTGCCCACCGGCAATGTCCGCCGCCAGAACTTTCTCGATATCTGGCGCGGATCGCCGCAGATGAAAGAAGTGCGGTCGATCCAGATCAAAGACCTTCCCGTGTGCTCAACTTGCTCGCACGCCGGTTCCTGCACCCGCTGCCCGGGCTTGGCGTTCATGGAAGGCAATATGCGCGGCCCTTCGAGCGCAGATTGCGAGAAATCCTTCCAGCGCACCGGCATTCCGACAGCCAATATGGCACTGCGAGGTGCGTCGCCAGCCGCCAGACTGGTCCAAATCCAGCTCCCAGCCTGACCTTTCGCCCGAAAGCTTTAATCCTTCCTGCTATTCGACATTACCGAGGTAACAGGCGATTTTCCCGGTTTCTCAGCGAAAATTAAGAAGTACTTATAAGTCTCACGCGTCGCCCACCCCAGTCTGCGTGTAGGACCGCACAAATCCCTTAAGGCGAAACTGTATGAAAAGAAGCGCGAAATTCTACAAGGCGGCGATGGCCGTGGTTCCCGCAGCTCTGTTATTTTCAGTTGTTTTCTCTGCTGCAAAACTGTCGTCGCAGGACGCGCAGCCGCGTATTGGCTTCCCCGTGGACTGGAGCAGCCGCCACGTGATTTACGCCGGCGTCGGCTCGGTCGACCAGCGCGTGGCTGCCATGCGCGATCCGCGTTTTTATTTCAATTGGCTGCGGCAGGTTCAAGCTATGAATAACGCGCGCAGAGTGTACAGTCGCGGGCCCGGCGAGCTTCCCATCCCCATTAACCGGCGCAGGAAGTTCCGCGTAGACTGGGCCATGCCGCTGGGCTCTGGCGGTCTGGCAGTTGGCGAAAGCCCGGCCAAATACAGCTTCAACCTTGACACTTACAGCTGCGCTAACGACTTCGCAGTGTACACGCTGGCGGTCACACCTTCGGCCACACAGGCCAACATCATTGCCTTCAACAATCTGTACACGGGAACTTCGTCGTCGTCTTGCCCGAACTCGCCCCCACAAACACCGCCAACCACCAACTACACCCAGCCGACCGTCATGTGGTCTTACCGCGCAGGGACAGGCGCGTCATGGCTTTCGCCCGCGCTTTCACTCGACGGGACGAAGATTGCCTTTGTCGAAGACCCAGAAGGTGCAGCGCCGTCGTTCGACGTTTTGACGTGGGTAAAAGGGCAAGGAACCAGCGCAACGGCTCCGGTAACCCCCGGCAGCGGCGGATCTGCGCTGACTCGCTTGGCCTACACGACGTCGGGGACGGGCGCGTGCAAATCAAGCGCATCGAATTCAAACTCTTCGCCGTACATCGATTACGGCAGCAACACGGCGTACATCGGAGCGGACAACGGTATTCTCTATCGCATCAGCAATGTTTTCAGTGGAACTCCGGCGGTGGAATACTGCATCACCGTTAAGTCCGGCGCGCTCTTGACTTCCCCGGTGTACGACGAGGTCAGCAACCAGGTCTTCGTGTCCGACGGATATTCGGTGTATGCGTACACTCCCGGCGCGAGCAGCTTTACGGCCGGAGGATCGATGGTGGTTGCCAGCTCATCATCCACTAATAAAGATCCGATCGTTCTATCACCCGTTGTCGACACGCTGGACGGCTTCGTTTACGTCTTTTCGGCCACCGACTCCACCAACAAATTCTCCGTCGCGGCGCAACTGAACCTGGCTTTGACCTCGCAGGCGACAGCCGACATCGGACCCGAGCAGACTTCGCAGTTCATTCTCGACGGCGACTTCGACAACGATTATTACTACTACGACGTCAAATCCGGGCTTGGCACTCTTTACGCGTGCGGGACCCAGACGGCGAATGCCGCCGCGCCCGCACTCTACTCGCTGACGTTCACCCCGGGTACAGGAATTCTCAGCAGCACGACGGCCATGTCCGACAATGTCAACATCAATGGATCGAGCAACCCCAATGGAACCTGCTCGGCCCTGCTTGATTTCTACGACGGCACCAACGACCGATTATTCGTCGGTACCGGTAACTATGGCGCGACAACCGGCGCGAACCTGGTGACGGAGTGGAGCACCAACAGCCGGATCACTTCGAGCACCGCAACGCCACAGAACACGGCTTCCGGCTATTGGGGCGGCACAACTGCATTCACCGTCGACAACGTGACGCCCGCGCCGCAAACCACCAGCATTTACTTTGGCACGCTCCAGCCTCCGCCGACGGGGACGACGACGCCTTGCGGCGCCAGCCAGTATTGCGCGGTGAAATTGACGCAGGCCGGGCTGCAGTAAGGAAGAGGAAACTGATGGTCGCGCTTCCGGCGCCTGCACTATTGACTTCCTAAAACAAGATTCTGCGCTATACTTTTCGGCAACAGAAACGGTGCCGAGGGAGGGTTGCGCCATGAGATTCAACTGGATACTTCTTCTCACAGTCTCGATTCCGCTGCCAGCATTCTCTCAGGACGTGAAGGTGAGGGAAGAAGCCGTCATTCTGCTGGAGCACGCTGACCGAGCGAGTTCTACTCCCGACCTCCCCAACCTCGAACGAGTGGATACGTTTCGTGTATTTGCTGGTGAGCCGGCGGTTCGAGAAGGCAGCTTCAGCCGTGTCGTGATCCAGGGCACCGGGCGCCGCGATGAATCCAGTTTCGGTAGCTACCATGTTGTGAATTTTTGGAGTAGGAAGGGGGTCGCGATCTCCGGAGCGCCAACTCTGCGTCCACCCGAGCTAGTGACTTTAATGCAGATTGCGCCGATCCAGCGGCTACAATTCAACGGCGAAGATGTAATCCGTTCCGTTGTTAGCCGGAGCGTGGACGGGCACGCCGCACGATGCATCGAGTTCGACACCGTCGCCGGCCAAAAGACCGAGCAGAACGAGGTATGTGTGGATTCTGCGAGCGGGGTATTCCTCTCACAAAAACTAGGGGACGAACTGGTCGAGTATGGCGAGTTTTTCCCTTTTTCTGGAGGGCTCATGCCGGGAAAGATCAGTTATTCGTTTGCTGGCGTTCTTAAAATGGAGGTCACCCAGACCATGACTGTTTTGGGCGGCGACGCTAAGAATGTTCTGTCGGCTCCGCCCGACGCTAAGATGCACAACATCTGCACCACCTACCGCCGGCCGTTTGGCATTTCTATGTCACAACCGAAGCCTGGAAACGGTGGATCGGATACGGACGTCATTGTTCGCGGCGTGGTTGGCGAGGACGGTAAACTGTACAACCCCCTAGTGCAAAGCTCCGAACGTCCTGACCTGAATGAGGAAGCGCTGTCCGTCGTGAGTCGCTGGACATTCGCGCCAGCCATGTGCGATGGCAAAGCTGAGGCTCATGAGGTTGCCCTGACTGTGCAATTCCAGGGGCGATGATTTTCGCGGCTTCCGCGCCACTTAGTTTGACGCTTTTCTTCGCCTCACGTTACACTAGTATGGTTTGCCTGTACTTGCGGCTCCGTTCTGGGGTCGTCCGTCAATCGTTCGCGAAAGCGCGACGCGGAAAACAGCAAGCAAAAATCAGCAGTTGGCCGGGATCGCGCTCGACGCGGCCGGTTTTATGCATGGAGGCAGAGCTATGTACGCGGTGATCCGCGCTGGTGGAAAGCAGTATCGCGTCGCCCCGGGCGACGTGATTCGTGTGGAGCGGCAGAACGGCTCCAATGGACAAGTGGAATTTTCCGAAGTTCTTGCGGTTTCGGGCGGCGAGGGCAAGATTGGCAAGCCGCACTCCGAGGCGCGCGTGGTGGGCCAGGTCGTGGAGCAGGGACGAGGCAAGAAGATTCTCGTCTTCCACTACAAGCGGAAAAAGCAATACAAAAAGCTCCGCGGACACCGGCAGGATTTCACCGCCGTTCGCATCACCGAAATCGCCTTCGACGGCCAGAAGTTCACGGCGCCTGCGCTGCCGAAAAAGGAACTGAAGCCAAAGAAGGCGGCACAGGTTGCGCCGGTTCCGGGAGAGCTCGAGCTGCCCATCGATTCGGACACGATAGACGAGCCGACGAAGCGTGGAAAGAAATCGCCGACGAAGAAATCCGTCGCCAAAAAGGCCGCGCCGAAAAAGAAGAAATAGCTTTTGGCCAGGAGCCAGCGGCTAGAAGCTAACTTCGCAGACATTTCAGATTTCAGGAACTCAAGATATGGCACATAAAAAAGGACAAGGCACATCCCGCAACGGCCGCGATTCCAATTCACAGCGGCTGGGGTTTAAAGCATTTGGCGGACAGGTGGTTCACGGTGGCACCATCATCGTTCGGCAGCGCGGCACGCGCGTGAAGCCCGGCCTCAACGTCGGCCGCGGCAAAGATGACACGCTCTTCGCCAAGATCACCGGCCGCATCAAGTTCATGGACCGCGGACAGATGGGCCGCTACGTCATGATCGAACCGGTCGAAGCCAAGTAACCGTGCTGCGCGGACGTTGTTGTCCGCGGATCGCGCCAACTGCCCAGCCTCGCCTTCGGGCCGAGGCTTTTTGTTTTGAAGACGAGCTGCTAGCTTCTAGCTGATCGGCCTCTGGGGGCACGCGACATCCCGGTTTTGACTGACGACTGATAACTGACGACTCACGACTGTGTTTATCGATGAAGCCACAATTCGCGTGAAAGCTGGCGACGGCGGCAACGGCTGCATGGCCTTTCGCCGCGAAAAATTTGTGCCACGCGGTGGACCCTCCGGCGGCGACGGCGGCAAGGGCGGCGACGTCATCATGGAATCCAGTGAGCGCCACAACACGCTGGTGCATTTTCGCTTCAATCCCGAGTACAAATCTGAACGCGGACGCCAC
This sequence comes from Terriglobales bacterium, assembly GCA_036392935.1. Classification (GTDB taxonomy): domain Bacteria; phylum Acidobacteriota; class Terriglobia; order Terriglobales; family Acidobacteriaceae; genus DASVWZ01. The sequence continues at coordinate 10,890 of DASVWZ010000118.1, forward strand.
GGCGAAGGCTCCAACAAAACCGGCCGCGAGGGCGAAGACATCGTTCTCAAGGTCCCCGTTGGCACGCTGGTCTACGACGCCGACACCCATTCGCTGGTGCACGATTTCTCCAAGCCCGACGAGCGTGTAATCATCGCCCGCGGCGGACGCGGTGGGCGCGGCAACGCGCAGTTTGCAACTTCGACTCATCAAGCCCCGCGTGAGCACGAAGATGGGCGCCCCGGCGAAGAGCTTACCCTCCGACTGGAGTTGAAACTGCTCGCCGATGTCGGCCTCGTCGGCTTCCCCAACGTCGGCAAATCGACCTTGATTTCGCGCATCTCCGCCGCCCGCCCCAAGATCGCTGATTATCCCTTCACCACGTTGCAGCCGAATCTCGGCGTGGTCGTCGTCGGCGATAACAAAAAAGATGAGCGCAGCTTTGTCGTCGCTGACATTCCTGGCCTCATCGAAGGCGCGCACGAAGGCGCCGGACTGGGCACGCAATTCCTGCGGCACGTCGAGCGCACGCGGCTTCTGGTGCATCTCGTCGATGTCTCTGACGCCAGCGGCCGCCCCGATCCGGTAAAAGATGTTGAAGTAATTATGGGCGAACTCGAAAGCTTCGGCGCCGGCCTTGAGGCCAAGCCCATGATCCTTGTGGCTTCCAAAATCGACGTCGCCAACAAAGAAAAGCTGGCCAAGCTGAAACGCTACGCCAAAAAGAGAGACTTGGATTTGTATGCGATCTCCGCGGTCACTGGCAAAGGAATCGACGCACTGAAGTATGCAATAGCCGCCAAGCTGGATGAAATCCGTTCCGCCAATGCCGCCGCAGCCGCCGACCCAGCACTGGCCAAAACTTCATAGCCCGCCCTTACGCCTGCGCGATCTGCGATCCCCGGAAGTGATACTGCAATATCCTAGCCGCCAGGGCGGGATTGATCGCGGCGTCCGCCTCCTCTACCGCGCGCACCACTTCGCCGCGGCATACAACTTCTGCAGCCGACAGCCCGGCAATCTCCGCCGGCAGCACCAGATTGATTTCAATCACCACATGCGGCTCGACCAGTTTTTCCGCACGGAACAATACTCCTGACCGGCTGATGTTCTCCGTCGTCCCCGCACGCCAGCTGGCCTCGCCCACCGGACGGTATTTTAGTGGTAGCTGCAACTGAAAGCGTTGCGCCCGCGACGACGATGTGCCCGCTTGCAGCGGCGTGTATTCCTGAGCTCGGGTTGCCATCGGCGCCTCCAGCGGCAGAGTCATATCCAAAACCTCGCGGACTTTAGCCCGCAGCGTCGGCAGGCTAAACGGTTTCTGCAGCAGCATCACTCCCGCATCCAGCGTGCCGTTGTGGCCAATTGCATTTTCGGTATAACCCGACATGTACAGCACCTTCATGCCCGGCCTTGTGCGCGAGAGCTGGTTCGCCAGCTCGCGCCCAGTCATCCCGGGCATAATCACGTCGGTGAGCAAAAGATGAATCGGACCACCATGCGTCTGGGCCAGCAGCAGCGCGGCATCACCCTCCGCCGCCTCGAGCACGTTGTAGCCTTGCAGCCTTAGACATTCCAGCGCCAGTTGCCTGACGGTCCCTTCGTCCTCCACCAGCAGAATGGTTTCATGTCCGCGCACGTTCTCCGGCACTGCAACCGCGACCGCCGGCGCCGTTGGCTCGCCCGCCTCACTCACCCGGGGCAAATAAATCTTGAATGTCGTTCCCTTCCCAGACTCGCTGTACACCCAAATGTATCCGCCGCTCTGTTTCACGATCCCATAAACCGTCGAAAGTCCCAACCCGGTGCCTTTTTGTTTGGTGGTGTAGAACGGCTCAAAAATGTGGCTCTGTGTCTCCGCGTCCATGCCGGCGCCGGTATCGCTCATGGCCAGCATGACGTATTCTCCCTGCTCCACCGGCGCATGGTGCCGCGCATAGCTTTCGTCAAGTGTCACGTTCGTAGTTTCGATCGTGAGCTTGCCGCCCTTCGGCATGGCATCGCGCGCATTCACCGCCAGATTCATGATGACCTGCTCGATCTGCCCCGGGTCGGCTTTCACCAGGCCAAGATCGTCGCTCGGAATCATCTCCAGCTCAATGTCTTCTCCGATCAGCCGGTTCAGCATCCGCAGATTTTCAGAGACCACAGTGTTCAGGTCGAAAACCTTGGGCATCATCATCTGCTTGCGGCTGAAGGCCAGCAGTTGCCGCGTAAGCGTGGTCGCTCGCCCGGCCGCGTTCGAAATTTCCTGCGCGGGCCCGCGCAGCATGGGTTCACCGGAAGGAATTCGATCCAGCAGCAATTCGCAATATCCAGAGATCACCATCAGCAGATTGTTGAAGTCATGCGCAATGCCGCCTGCCAACCGTCCCACCGCTTCCATTTTTTGCGACTGCCGCAGTTGCTGCTCCAGCGTCCGCCGCTCGGTCACATCTTCTGCGAACAATTCGAAAAAGGTCGCGTGCTCGTCTTTGATGGTTCGCCCGGAAAGCCGCACCGTGACCGGCGTTCCGTCTTTGCGGATCCATTCCGCATCCATGCTGTTGAAGTATTGCGAGGTACGTAACGCATCTGCCACGGTGAACCAGTGCTGGGCGTCAGCGTAGAGGTTCGCAAGATTTCTTCCGGTCAGTTCGTCGGCCGAAGAAAAACCAAGCATGCGGACCATGGCCGGGTTTGCGCTCAACAGTATCCCACCTGCATCGCAGCGGCAAATGCCATAGGGCGCGTTGGTCACCAGCGATCGGAAATTCACCTCCGACCGCCGCAATCCTTCTTGCGCCGAACGCAGCGCCGCGTTGAATGAGCAGATCAGCAGCGCCACAAAAACAAACAGCAGAAGATGGATGATGGCTTTCCGGTAATCCGCCTGAGTTCCGCCCGGCGCCAGGGAAAAATATGCGCTGACCGTCAGCGCAAATGTGGTCGCCACCAGACCCGGCTTCCATCCCCCGTACCACGCGCTGACCATGATCGCGACCGCGAATACCACCAGCCGGCTTTCGACCACGTCAGAGAGCATCAGCGCCGGAATCAGCGCCAGAATGATGCTGAGCACAGCTACGCCATACCGCAAAAAAGGTGCCCGCGCGGGTGCGATAGAGCGTGTGCGAAGTAGGGGGAGTTTCATTCGCATACACTTCCAAATTAATGGTTGAAACCAGCTGCCCGCGAGTTACGGCGGATCAAGCCGGTTTTGATTTAAGGACCTTGACCGGAGGGACAACCCCGACTACGTGTCACTGCCAGGAGTTACGACCGGTACCGATGTACTCTTGGATGCAATGGTAATCTTTTCGTGCGTAGAATCAAACGTACCAAGTGTGGTTCGCGTTGTCATCCTGAACGAGCGCTTTTTGCGAAGTGAAGGATAGGAACGAGCCGCGCGTTGGTTTCGCGTTTTTTGCGAAACCACAAACGCGGGTTTGGCTCGCATCCTTATTCAAGCCGCACAAAGAATCGACGGTTCGACTACCAACCTTTTATGAACATCGGCCTTTTCGGCGGGACCTTCGATCCTATTCATGAGGGACATCTCGCCCTGGCGACCGCCGCCCGCGAGCGCTTTCAACTGGGACGAATTTATTTCGTCCCTGCCAATCATCCTCCGCATAAGTTGCGCGACCCGCTCACTGCCTTCGCCCATCGTTACGCCATGATCGCGCTGGCTACCGAATCAGAAGCGGCTTTTGTCCCATCTTTGCTGGAAGCCCCGGCGGACGCGCCTGCCCCCGCTCGTGCAGGCAAATCGCAGGCAACGCCTAACTACACCATCGACACCATCCGCACCTTCAAGCGCACCTTGCGAAAAGCCGACCGTCTTTTTTTTCTCATCGGAGTCGATGCCTTCGACGAGATCGCGCAATGGCATGAGGCCGCCGCGCTTTTCGCCGAATGCGAGTTCATCGTTGCCAGCCGCCCCGGCTATTCGCTCGCCGATATCGCCAACGCGCTGCCAGAGCCGCTTCGTCCCAAAGCATCGGTGACCAAGCCGTTCAACAAACAACCCGCGAACGGACAACTTGTGCTCCCCGGCGTGCACGTGCATATGCTCGAAAATGTGCACAAGAACATTTCGGCCTCCGCCATTCGCGAGGCCGCAAAAGCCAAGAAATCCCTCGCCCGCTTGGTCACCCCCCAAGTCGCGGAATACATCAGGAAAATGAATTTGTATAGCGGTCGCTAGCCGGGTCGCAGTCGGTTAAAATAAATCCAACCATCCCCGCATGAAAAAAAACGATTTGAAATCCCAGGTCCATCAGGCCATCACCGCCTGCCGGGACAAAAAAGCCGAAGAAATCACGGTTCTGGAAATGGAAAAAGATTCCGGCGCCTTCACCGATTATTTTGTGGTGTGCAACGGAACCAATCCTCGCCAGATCCAGGCCATCGCCGATGAGGTCGCCGAGCGCCTCGAAAAAGCTGGCGTGCGCCCCACCAGCATTGAAGGCTACAAACAGGCCGAGTGGGTCCTGCTCGACTACATCGATTTCGTCGTGCACGTTTTTTCTGAAAAAGCCCGCCACTACTACGATCTCGAGCGCCTGTGGAAGCTGGCAAAAAAGCTTGACGCATCGGACCTGACCGCGCGCCCCGCCGCCAAGCGTATTCCGCGGCCCAAGAAGAAACCAGCGTAGTCATCGCATGAAGCTCACCATCGCCTGGATCGGCAAGTCCAAATCCAACTCCAACTCCAACTCCAAAGACTCAGCCATCCAGTCCCTCGCCGACGAATATCTCAAGCGCCTCAGCCGCTACGCTGAAACCAAAGGCATCGCGCTCAAAGACGAAGCCGCGCTCACCGCGCACGCCAATCCTAAAAATCAAACCAGGCCCGTGCTCGTTCTGCTCGATAGCCGCGGGCAACAGCTTTCTTCCGAAGAACTCGCGCAATTCATCAGGGATCACCAGCAACGCAGCTCGCAGCCTTTGCTGTTTGCCATCGGCGGCGCCGATGGCTTCACCGATCAAACTCGCCGCGCCGCGAACTTTACACTTTCTTTAGGAAAGATGACACTCGCTCACGAACTAGCCCGCGTAGTTCTACTCGAGCAACTTTATCGCGCATTCACCATCCTTGCCAGGCATCCTTACCACCTCGGCCACGCCTGATCTCTTTCCATTTCGCAAACACAAATCTCACTTTTGTTACCACTGCGCATGAATACGGTTCGGAATACGGGTTTCCAGGTACAAAAATGAAAATCCATAGACCAACAACACACAAAAAACAGAATTTCATATACGCCAGAAGTCAACCCCATCCGGCCGATGGCAGAAAAAGTCCGGATCGGTACCACCTGCTCAACCCTGTTACCTTTTTTTCAAACCTTTCTGCAATAGTTCGCATCTTGATCTTTAGTGGCGCGAGAAAAAGTTTTGCTCCCTCTCGCACCAATCGTGACATTTGGAAAGCTGGCCCGTCAGTAGAAGTATGGCATCGGCATCGCAGTTCGAAGCTTTAGCATCGGTTTCTACTCCCGTACCCGATGGCATGATCCGTGCCGTAATCGCGGACGACGAGGAATTTGCCCGCCGCAAGCTGCGCGGATTCCTCGACCGCATGGGGAACGTCGGCGTCGTCGCCGAATGTACCGGCGGACGGGAAACCATTGCCGCCGTTCGCGACCTCAGGCCCGAGCTTCTGCTCATTGATATTCAAATGCCCGACCTCGATGGCTTTGCCGTTCTTGATGCCATCGATCTCGATCCTCCGCCTATCACCGTTTTGACCACCGCCCATGATCGCTATGCGGCCCGCGCCTTTGAGGCCAATGCGCTCGACTATCTTCTGAAACCGCTGGATGAAGATCGCCTCCGGCAGACTCTCACCAAAGTTCAAATCGAACTTGAGAAGCGTCAAGCTCGTATCTTTGCGCAGCGTATGAATAACACCATAGTTGAGACCGCCGCTCCTCCGGATTTGCAGCGCGAAAGCAATCGCTTGGTCATCAAGTCCGCCGGCAAGATCGTGTTCCTCGATCTCGGTGAAGTCGATTGGATCGAAGCTGCCGCCAATTACGTTCGCTTCCACGTCGGCGGCGAATCGTATGCCTTTCGTGCCGGCATCGCGGACATTTCTGGCCGCCTCAATCACACCAAATTTATCCGGATTCATCGCTCGGCCATTGTGAATGTCGATAAGATCAAAGAACTCCAGCCCTGCAACACCGGCGAATACATGGCCATTCTCAAAAACGGCAAGGAGCTTCCTTGCAGCCGCACCTACCGCGAAACTCTCCGCCAGTTCATCGGCAAAACCGGAATCTAACCCCCCGGTCGCGAACCGCCATCGCGACGCAACGCAGCCTGACACCGTTTGACTGAGACGGCTTGCGTAGCAATGAGCACGTTCCAGGGAAGAGCTCATCCCGAACGTCAGCGCTTGCACCAGCCGACGAAGAGTCGCTGCGCGCACTACCAATCAGCCGACCCTTTCCCCAATCCATGGCTACCTCAAAACCCTCGCCCGGATCGGGACCCGCCACACGCACACTCCACGCAAACAAAAAAAGGGAGCCGGTTTCCGGCTCCCTCTTTTTCTCCTGACTACACGCTGCCTAGAAACTGAAATTGATTCCCAGGCGGATGTTGCGGCTCAGCTGGTAAATGTACGGCTTGCCGTACTGGCTGTTCAGGGTCATGATCCCGCTGTTCACCGGAGTCGAGGTTGTGCAACCACTGACGCACGGCGTATTCCCGTTCGTCGCGCTGTTGGCTAATCCAACCCAGTTGTACGGCGTCATCAGCCCGTAATAGCCCGGGACCCCGGCAGTAATCCCGCCCGGTACTGGCGACAGGAACTGCGCAAAGTTCTGGGTATCCGCGAACGGATAATACGCCGTGATGGCGCGCTGGTTGAAGATGTTCGTCAGCGTCGCCACAAACGTGATCGTCTTCGATTCCGCAACCTTGTAGTTTTGCTGGAAGTTGAAGTCCGTCTGCGTGAACCACGGCGTGCGGAACGTGGAAGGATTGCCTACCGAGATCGCTCCAGTCGAGGGATCCTGGGCGATGTTCACCCATTTCCCGCGATCGACAACGTCGGTCGGGAAGCCACTCAACGGCGGTCCAAACGCGTATCCAGTGTCTACGATCGTGGTCTGCGGCGTACCTTGATAAGCCGTCTGGAAGATGCCGAAGTCAGTCGTCATCTTCTTCATCCAGCTCAGTTCATAGTACGCGTATCCCTTGAAGGTACTGGGACGGTCCGTCGGCAGCAAGCCGCTGGACGATCCACCGTCAGCGTTGTACGAGAAGAACGGCTCATCGAACGCACGGCTATTGTTCGGAGCGTTTCGTCCGCCGCCGCCGTCGCCGATGTCAGTGCTCGTCAGGCCCGTGTAGTTACCACGGAACCGGCTGTAGGTATACGAGAACATTCCGCCCCAGTGGTTCGCTGCCGGACGCGTTAAACGCAGTTCAACGCCATCATAGCTGCGAGCGCCCGGAACCGGGTTTGGTGGGCATGGATTGGTTGTCGATCCGCATCCACTCGGTGCTCCATACAGGAAGTTGTAGAACCCGTTGAACGTCTGGTTGACCCCTTTACCAGGATTGACGATGACAAACGTCTCGCCGCCGATCGCCGGATCGAAAATCGCCGAGTCTTCAATCACATCGTCCAGACGACGGCGGTCCCAACGCGCTTCGAATGCCAGGTTCTTCTGCAGCTGGTAATCGACGCCGAAAGTGCTTTCATGCTGGCGATACGGTTTCAGGTTCGGAGCCACGCCTTCTTCCGTCGCCGTGCAGGTTGCGCACGACGTCGGGAAGGTGCGGAAGTTCTGATTCTCCAGGAAGGTAAAGCCCGTCGGAGTAACTCCGGTCCCTCCAGGGAAGTTCGCTTGCGACGCAGCGTTCGGTCCAACGCAGTAACGGCTGTTGTTGCCGAAAACCGGATTGAAACTGCTGAGGTTGTCGGTGTTCATGGCGTAGTAGCAGTTCTGCCAGTACTGGCCGCCGAACGAACTGATAGCCAGGTTCAGCTTCATAACGTCGGTGTACGCGCCGTAGCTGCCGAATATCTTCATCTTGCCGTTCCTGAAGACATCCCACGCTGCGCCTACACGCGGAACGATCTTGTCTCCCCATCCGAAATCGATCGGCTTGCTGATCCCGCCCAGGGGCTGGTTTTCGCCAGGCAAATATTCATGTTCCAGACGGATGCCCGCATTGATGGTAATGCCGCGGCCAATCGTCCAGGCATCCTGTGCAAAGAACGCATGGTTCATGCTGGTCGCGGTACCATTCGACCCGTAGTCCTGGGTGTACAGGTAACCGTACAAACCCGCGCAGCCGCCATACAGAGTGTCGTACGCAGCGCAGTTCGCCGTACCGACTGGCCCCGCCGGCGTGTAGTAGTTGCCCGAGCCTGGGAACACCTCAACAAAAGGAGCATTCCAGTGTTGCAGCACGCTGTTGGAGAGCCGCATCATCTGGTAGCCGAACTTGAAATTGTGAGTTCCCCCCAAGCCGCTCTTGAACCACGCCACATCGGCATCGATCTGGTTGCGGTGGCTGGCGTCATATGTGGTCGTGTTCTGGTTGTTGGCCGCGCTGAAATACCCCGCGGTCTGTGATAGCGGTGACGTCCCGGCGATAGGTACCCCGGTGTTGGTGGTGGCGCCCACGCCGCTGCTGGCGAAGTTATAAACGTTGCCCGTCGTTGGGTATCCGACATCGTGATAGTTCTGGAAGTTATATCCCCAACGGAACGTACCTACTAAACGTGGGGTGATGGTGTAATCCAATCCCGCGTTCGTGGTCACGTTCGGGGCTCCATAACCCAATCCGTGCGCAAATACATAAGCCGGGCTCGTGGAACTGGTGTTGGGATACCCGTTGACGGAATCGGCAAACGGGAAACTCTCACCCGACTCGCGCTGGTATTGATAGAGCCACGATCCGAACACGCGCATCTTCTGCGTCACCGCAGCGTCTACGCGGGCCGTCGTGTAGTACGTCTGCTGGTTGCGGCTGAAGTTATACGGCGTACAAGAACTGCCGGCCAGCGGACACGGAGTCGTCGTCGCGCTCAACGGCACCACGCGAGAATCGGTTTTGAGTTCAGGATTGAATCCCGCGAAGAACCACAGTCTGTCCTTCTTGATTGGTCCACCAATGGTGAAACCGGGCATGTTGTCGCGCGTCTTGTCACGCGTCGGCTGATACTGCTGGTAATTCGGGTCTGCGAAAAACTGGCTGCTGGTGCCCGGAATTCCCGCGACCGTCGGTACATAAGTTGGATCGTAGCGTGAATAAGCCGTTGGCGAGCCATCCCACCCGCCATTCTCAAAGGTCGAAAAAATCGACCCGTGATATTGGTTGCTGCCTTTTTTCATGACCACGTTGATAACGCCGCCCAACGCTCCGCCATGCTCGGCTTCAATGCCTGAACTCTTCACCTGCACTTCCTGAATGAAGTCGATGGGTACGTTCGAGTGCGAGAAGCCGCCAATCGCATCGGCTGTCTCCTGGCCTTCCACCAGGTAGCCGTTTTCTGAGTCAGCGCCGCCGGCCACGGAGAAGCCGTATGCTTGCCCGTTGCCGCCGCTGCCCGCCGACTGTCCGCCCGTGCCGTTGCCCATGCTCATCTCTGGGCTGCCCTGGCTGCCTGCCAATGGTTCATTTCGCGCCGAAGGGGCAAACTGAATCACCGACTGGAACGATCGTCCGCGCGGCACATCCGTCAGCACATCCTCGGTAACGTTGGTCATCGTGTGCGTGGTGGTAACGTCAATCACCGGAGCCTCGCTGCTCACTTCCACCACTGTGTCCGCGCCGCCGAGTTCCAGCGGGATGTCCACCGACGGAAGGTGCCCAACTTCGAGCGGCACACCTTCGCGCTTGGCAGTCTTAAAACCTTTTGCCGTCACCGTGATGGTGTACGTTCCCGGCGGAAGGTTCGCGAAACGGTAGTAGCCCGCCGCGTCGCTGTCTTGTGCCTTGTTTCCAACCAGCGACGATCCCGTAATCACCACGTGCGCGCTTGGAACTACCGCGCCGGTCGGATCCTTAACGGTTCCCTGCAGGCCGCCCGTCGTCTCCTGGGCAAATGACATGCCAGCAAGTAAGAGGGCTAATGTTATGAACCACGCAATCAGCCCGCCTAAATTCTTTGATCTCATGTGTAATCTCCAATTGAGGATGAACCCCAAAATCACTCGAACCGCAGATGCGGCTTGCCAGCTATCTAGCAATGGTCTGCTCAAATTGGCGATTCAGATAGTGCGCAGGGACAACTGCCGATGCTTTAGGGACGATTGCTTCAATTACAACAACGAACGAAAAGCCAGCTCAGGCTAACCCTGAGGCGCGATTACGCCTTTTTACAGGTAATTCGTCCCTATCTCCGTCATTCCGTATATTTGCTACGATCGGGTGTGAAAATCGGTAGGTATGGCTCGAGTGGCGCGGGCGCCCTCGCCCGCGGCTTTTGCTCTTGCCTAGCTCGTATATATTAAGACCAATTCATGAACTCCAGATTCGCTGACAAATCAGTTCTCGTCGCCGGTGGCACCGGCTCACTCGGTCGCGCCATCACCCTCGCCTTTCTGAATGAAGGCGCCAACGTCGCCGTCACCTATCAGGTGGAAGCCGAACTTTCTGCGCTGAAGAATGCAGCCGGTCAAAACGCCGCCCGTCTCACCGCCCATTCCATCGACGTCACCAACCAAACCGCTGTCAACCAACTCGTCGAAGCACTCGTCACCCAACGCGGACATCTCGATGTTCTCGTCAACGCCGTCGGGGGTTACAACGGAGGACTCAAGCTCTGGGAAACCAAGCCCGACGTCTGGGACAAAATGCTCGCGCTGAATCTGCGCGCCGGCTACACCCTCGCCACTGCGGTCGCACCCGTCATGATCAAACAAAAAAGCGGATCCATCGTAAACGTCGCCGCCAAAGCCGCCTTCGATCACACTGCCGGATCCGCCGCCTACGCCGCTTCCAAAGCTGCCGCCGTCGCCGCCATCGATTGCCTCGCCGAAGATCTTCGCGGCACCGGCGTCCGCGCCAATTCCATCCTGCCCAGCATCATGGACACCGAAGCCAACCGCCGTGCCATGCCCAACGCCGATTACGCCGAGTGGCCCAAAACCGCCGACGTCGCCTCCATCATCCTCTTCTTATGTACCGACGACGCGCGCCTCATCCACGGCGCCTCGATTCCGGTCTATGGCAACTTCTAAACTCGTGTGGAGCACACATTCTTGTCTGTGGTCTGTGCTAAAGCTTTTGGCTCTGTTTGCAGCAGATCCCAGGCAACCAATCTGCCAGCCTAGTTTTAACTGACGACTGACGACTGACGACTGACCTACTCGCTCCCCTCCGGCTCATCCTGATCTTCTAAATACTCCTCCGGAACGTCATCCTCCAACACCTCGTGCGTCCTCACCTCGCGGACTTCACCATCGCCGTCATCCGCATCTTCCACGCCCGAGATCGCCTCTGCCTCGTACGCGTTGCCTTCTTCAATCAACTCTTCCACGCTCTCCGAGTCCGCCTCAGCCCGGTCATGCAGCTGCTGAATATCGCCCGACTGTCCTGCCGAATCCGGCCCGGTTTCATCCAGTTTTTTTCTTCTTCCTCTTGCCATAATTTCTCCTGTCCCGACTACAGATGCACTTACATCGTCCGAGGTAACAAAGATCCCAGCAATTGGCTCGCGCCATTCCACAAAAACTGCACTCCGATGCAAACCAGCAGAAACGCCGAAAGCTTCACGATCACCAGCGTCCCCTTCGGCCCGATCATCGTCCCTAACCGGTCCGCGAACCCATAGCAAAGATAAATAATGACCGCCATGATCGCCGACCCGATCCCCGCCGCTAGCAGCGCCATCAGATTCGCCCGCAGTTGGTGCGGCTCGTTCGCGCCCAGCGTGATCGCCACCGAAATCGCTCCCGGCCCCACCGTCAACGGCAGCGTTAGCGGATAAAAAGCCTGCTTCATCGCATCCGAGCACGTCACCCCGGCCCGCTCTTGCGCCGGCGTCCCGCCCGCGTCCTGGTGCAGCATCGCCCATCCCGTCGCGATCACGATCAACCCGCCGCCCACCTGCACCACCGGCAGTGATATCCCGAAAAACGACAGCACATGCGACCCCACCGTGTACGACGCTACCAGCAGAATGAAGCTGTCAATGGCTATGGAACGCGCCAGCACCCGTCGCGTCTCCGGCGCATAACTCGCCGTCAGCGATAAAAACACCGGGCTGCCGCCAATCGGATCCACGATCGGAAACAGCGCGCTCACCACCAACAGAATGCTTTTCGCGACTGGTATCATCGGCCCCTGCCGTCAGGCCATCCATTCTACTCAACCGAAAACTCGACAGGTGTGAAATATGCAGGCAAACCGCCGGAAGCACTCGCGCTCTTCTCTGTGATCCTCTTGTACTGACCTCCGGCCCACTGTGTTAAAGCTTCTTGATTTTGTTTGTAGGCGCCGCAGGCGACCAATAGGCCAGCCTCACTCCAACTGACGACTGACGACTGACGACCGCCGACTGACGACCGACGACCAACCCCTTACCCAAACTGCACCGCTAAGCGTTATACTTGCTCTCCATCGCCCGGATTTTGCATCCAAAGTCGTCTCGCCGGACGCTCGGCAGAATCTTTTTCAGCACAGTCGTATCT
>DASVWZ010000119.1:0-12157 GCA_036392935.1 Terriglobales bacterium
ACTCCGAGCGGTCGTGTTGCCCCATCATGAGCAGCAAGCCTCCGAGAATGGAGATGAACAGCAGCATCGATGGCCTGCTTATAACCCGAACTCGCCATCGCCGCAAGCCTCAAGTGAGGGACTTTTTCAACACCCACGGGATTTTTCGTCAATTGACATCGGCGCTATAGTAATAAGCGGCAGCGGCACTCTCCCTGGCCTTCCCAGCGAGCCGCGAACTGATTGGAGATTAGCCATGCTTCGACGCAAAGCCCTCGTTTTTTCGGAAATCACGTTAGTCCTAGTCGGGCTCACGGTGTCCGCGTTAGCTGCCGACACCACCAAGGTCCTGTACTCATTCCCTTTTGAGGGAAGGGGCGCCTATCCCGTGGGTGGAGTGATTTCGGACGCCGCGGGAAACCTATACGGAATCGTACCCCAAGGAGGGGGTTGCAACAGTGGTGCCGTCTTCCAGCTAGTTCGCGTCGGTAGCGGTTGGGCCGAGCGGGTCCTGCACAGTTTTTGTTACCGGGAGCAGTACCCGGATGGCAGCTACCCGTTTGGTGCGCTGATCTTCGATTCGGTGGGCAACTTATATGGCACAACGGCGGCAGGTGGTTCAGCGCATGCGGGTATAGTCTTTGAATTGAGCCCTTGGGCCAATGACAAGTGGACGGAGAAGATTCTATACAGCTTCTGTTCGGCCACCAAGTGTGCGGACGGAAACGAGCCAATGGCAGGTTTGGTTTTCGACGCGGCTGGGAACTTGTATGGAACCACAGAAATCGGTGGCGCATACGGCGCGGGAACAGTATTTCAATTGGCTCCCGGACCGGACGGCAACTGGACGGAGAAAACGCTGTACAGTTTTTGCGCATTAGCCAAGTGTGCCGACGGCTGGGAGCCGCTGGGCAAGGTGACCCTTGACTCGGCGGGGAACATTTACGGCACAACCTGGGACGGCGGATTGCACAACAATCCCGGCTGCTCCACTTCCGACAGGCTTTGTGGAGCGGTCTTTGAGTTGATCCCCGGGACCGGCGGCAACTGGACAGAGAAGGTCCTGCTCTCGTTTAATTTTCGGGATGGCGGCAATCCTGGGGCGGGGCTGGTTTTCGACTCGGCCGGGAATCTTTATGGCACAGCAAAGTACGGCGGACCGTATGGAAACGGGGTGGTGTTCGAGCTAAGCCCTGGAGCACATGGAGCTTGGACGGAAACTCTGATACATGCCTTCAGCGGCTATGCGTATCCACTGAGTACTCTGGTCTTCGACCCGGCCGGGAATCTGTACGGGACTGCGGAAGGTGGAAATGGCCACGGCAACGGCATTGTTTTCGAGTTAAGTCCCGGACAAGTTGGCTCATGGACGCAGAAGGTTCTCCACTCTTTTGACGGCACAGACGGCCAAGGCCCGATGGCCGGGGTTACCTTCGATGCGGCGGGAAACCTGTACGGCACCACAGTGTACGGCGGGACGTACAACGACGGCACTGTGTTCGAGATCACGCCATAGGTGACGTTAACAGGCGATAGCGCAAGCGTGCGCTTTTTGTTCGCCTCTTCGGTAAGTCCAGGGCTGGGACATGGTGAGTGCAACAGGCCGAGCGCGGGGCGACCCATTGGCTGGGGATCGGGCTGACGATCAGGCCGGGCCCGGCTAAGGAATGACCGTCTCGGCTTCTTCTTTTTCGCTTTCTTCGGAAACCTTCACCAGCGAAATTCCTTCATAACGGGCGAGAGCCAATCCGAAGGGAACGATGGCGACAAAAGTCACCAGCCACAGCAGAATGCCGCAACTGACGGCCAGTTCGCGAGGCACGTGAAAGATTTTGTCGAGGGCTTCGATGGTGGCGAGCTGCGAGCCTCCGCCGACGCCGGGAAGCTGGACCATGGAGCCGACCATGCTCGATCCCATGAGCAGGAGCACGCTGGAGGAACTCATTTCGCGCATGGGGGCGCCGTAAGCGTGCGCGACCTCTTTGTAAGACACGGCGATGATCCACCACATGAGCAGTGAGACGGCGGAGATCATAAGAAACGAAGCCGGGCCGTGGATGGTTCTTAGGCCGGCGGCAAACTCGCGGATGCGTTGGGCGATGCGGTGTGCGAGCTTTCCGGCGGAATGGGCGGAGCGGGCTTCGATCCAGTTGGCGATGGCGGGCCCGCGGAAATTGATGAGCAAAGCGCCGCAGAAGAGAACCAGCACCAATGCCGTGAGCACGTAGCCGGTGAGGTGCAGCCAACGGTAGACCTCGGGCCGTTGCATGGCGAATTCGCGGAGTTGGGTGGGCAGAAAGATCGCGGAGACCATCAGTACGGTGAAGGCGGCGATGTCAAAGATGCGCTCGACCGTCCAAACCGCAAGCTGGGATGAAAGGCTGGTGCTGGTTCGACGCGCGATGAGGTAGGGGCGAATGACTTCGCCGGCGCGGCCGAGGAGCGCGAGTGCGGTGAATCCGACCACGGTGGGTGAAAGCAGGTTCAGCGTGGAGATGTCTTTTCGATCAGGGCCGAGGAAGAGCTTCCAGCGGACGGCGCGGAGTACATAAACGACAAACACCAGAATCAGGGCATGGACGACGTCTCGCCAGGCGACGTAGCGGACGTCTTCGAAGAACTGGTGCCAGTCGAAATTGCGCCACTGGCGGAACTGCAGGTAGACCAGTGCGGCCAGTACGGCCAGCACGATGGCGTAAACGACCAGGCGTTTCTTGTTCATTCAGGAAAGCGCTTCGCCCCGATGCGAAAAAGGCAAGGTTTCACAGTAAATGACCGAGGCGGGAGGGTCAACGTTGAGAGCAACGGCTAATTCGGATTGTCGCTGACGTTGAGCAGAGCCGGCTTCTGATTGGCAGCAACGGCGTTTTTGGGCGGCGTTCTGTGAGTGGTCTGCGCGTGGGCGGTCTTTGCGGCTTTTTGCTCGGCCAGCTTTTTGCGATTGTAATCGCTGACGATGCGCGCCACGTAGGCGTGGGTTTCGGCATAGGGAGGCACGCCGTGATATTGCTCGACGCGCTGGGGACCGGCGTTGTAGGCGGCGAGGGCCTTGACCAGATCGAAGTGGTAGCGCTCGATCAGTTCGCGAAGATAGCGTGAGCCGCCATCGACGTTGGCGGTGGGATCGAAGGCATTTTCGACGCCGAGTTTCGATGCGGTCTGGGGCATGAGCTGCATCAGGCCCTGCGCGCCTTTGCGAGAGACGGCGTGGGCGTTGAATCCGCTTTCGGCGTGGATGACGCTGTTTACCAGGTCGGGATCAAGATGGTAGTTGTTGCTGACGCTGTTGATGGTGTCAGAAATTTCGGCGCGAGATGGCGCGGGGGCGGGCTTGGCCTGTGACGGCGTGAGATCTTTTTCGATGGATGAAATGTCGGCGGTGGGAACGTCGACGTAGCTGTCTCCGTTGGCGTCGACGAAAAGGCGGGTGGTTGGGCCGATGACCTGGCGGCGTTCGTGGCGGATAGAGAAGCCGTTGCTTAGCGTGGCGATGTCGGCGGCGTGGAGATAAGCCGTCAGGACTGCGATTGCAACGAAAATGTGTCTGCCGCGCCGCATGTTGTTAGAACGCTTTTACTTCGCGGTCTTGCGCTGAGTCTCGGGCTGGTTGTACGCCGCCCAAAACCTGCTCAATGGCCGCCGCCAGGCCGCCGTGATCGTTGGACAAAGTCACGGACCAGCCGCGTCCGCGGAGTTCTTCGGATGCATTTCCCATGATAAAAGGACGGCCGGCAAAGGCAAGCATTTCGACGTCGTTGTAGTTATCACCGATGGCCATGACCTGTTCGCGGGGAATGCCGCGGAAATTGGCCCATCGTTCGAGCGCGTGGCCTTTGGAGCAGTCGCGGTTGAGAATGTCGACCATGGACAAATCGCGCGCCGGGTACTCGGTTCGGAGGACGGTGAACTCGTTGCGAAAAGGCAGTTTTTCGAGCACATCGAGCACTTGCTGCATGCGCGACACTGGGCCGCAGAGCATGGCCTGGACGGGGTCTTCAGTCAGCGAATTTTCGACGGGAATCACATACGAGATGTACTGCATGTTCTTTTCCAGCCAGCGTTGAATGCTGGCGTTCAACTCGGTCATGTGTTCAAGGACGATGGCGCCTTTGCCCGGTTTGTCGAAGGTCAGGACCGTGTTGCCGCGAAAATCACGCGTGGCCGCGCACAGCTTTCTGCAAACTTCGGCGGGCAACAGGTCGCGGTGAAAATGCTCTCCGGCCATGGAGCGAGTGACGGCGCCGTTGGAACTGATGAGCCAGAAGTCGAATCCGAGTTGCTGGGCGATGGGCAGGGCGAACATGTGGCGGCGGCCGGTCACGAGCACGATCTCAATGCCGGCGTCATGGGCGCGGCGCATGGCGGCGAGATCGACGGGCGAAATCTGGAATTGGGAGTTCAGCAGGGTGCCGTCGATATCGGCTGCCAGTAGGCGGATGGGAGGGTTGCTCACAGAAGATTTTACCATTGCGATGCCGGTTGGTTCCTGGTCGGCAGCAAGTCGAGTGGCTGCTTGTGAGCGAAATTCCGGCGGAGCTTGCGACAGCGTAAACTGATCGGGACTTCAACGTTCATGCGGGAGATCGCCTTGAAGAAATCTCTGATCGTAGTTGGGACCGTTGCGATTGCGTTATTGGTTTTGGTCTTTGCTCAGGAGCGTGAGATGGTGCTGCGGCGTGTGTCATTGCCGAGCAGCAAGGTGCTGGTTGGGCCGACACCGGGTGTGGTGGGGCAGCTCAACGGATTTTCGGAGACCATCGCCATGAGCCCCGACGGCCGCTACGCTGCCATTTTGAACGACGGCTTTGGAACCCAGAAAAGCCAAGCGCACCAGTCAATCGCGGTTTTGAATTTGAGCACCAATCAACAAGCTGATTTTCTTGACGACCGCTTGGGGGAGGACGCACACCAGAGTTATTTTGTTGGGCTGGCATTCGGCTCGGATGGGCAGCATGTTTACGCATCCATGGGGTCGATTACCGATCCCACTGGCGAAAAGGCCGGCGACACAGGCAACGGGATCGCGGTCTACAAGTTTGAAGATGGAAAGATTTCGCCGGAGCGATTCATAAAGATTCCCCCGCAAAGGTTGAAGCCGGGAGCCAAAGTTCCGTATGGGCTGCGCAAGATTGGGGCCTCAATGGCAATCCCGTATCCAGCGGGGATCGCAGTTGTTCCAGGCAGCAACGGCGATGACAGGCTGCTGGTTGCGAACAATTATGCCGACAACGTCGTGCTGATGGATTCTCGCACTGGAAAGGTTTCAGCAGCGTTCGACCTTAGCGCAGACCAGGTTGTCCCGTCAGCGTATCCGTACACGGTTGTGGTCGCAAAAGATGGGCGGCGCGCGTGGTGCAGTCTGTGGAACCAATCCCATATAGCCGAACTGGATCTGCAAAAGGGAACGGTGGCGCGGATGATCGCAGTCGGGGATGGTGAGAGTAGTCCGACGGTTGCGGGGCCGCATCCGACCGCGATGGTCCTCAGCCCAGATGGTGCGTTGATTTACGTCGCGTTGTCGAATGCGGATCGCGTGGTCGCGATTTCAACGACGAATGGCGGCCGCGCGGGAGTATTGGACACCAAGCTGCCGGGCCAGAGCGTGGGCGGGACATACCCCTCGGCGCTGGCGTTATCGGCGGATGGAAGCCGGCTGTTCGTGGCAGATTCATCGGTGAACGCGGTTGCGGTTTTCGATGTTTCACAGATCGGACATCGGGCGCTGACGACGCTTCCCATCGATGCGGCGCTGGGGTTCATCCCCACGGATTGGTATCCAACAGCATTGGCTACGGCAGGAGATGATCTGCTGATTGCAACTTCCAAAGGGCAGGGGACCGGCCCGAATAGCGGGGCAAATCTGGTTCCGTCAGGAAGGCGGCATCGCGAGCATCCGTATATTCCGACTTTACTGTATGGATCGCTGATCCGGCTGAATTACAAACAAACGGAAGCGAATCTAGCCAGCTACACCAGGCGCGTGCTGGATAACAATCTGGTATCCGCGGATGCGGGCAAGATTAAGTTTGCGGGCGGCGAAAATCCGATCAAGCATGTGATTTATGTGATCAAGGAAAACCGGACGTACGATCAGGTACTCGGTGATCTGAAGGTCGGGAACGGTGACAAGTCGCTGGTGATGTACGGCGCGGATGTCACACCAAACGAGCACAAGCTCGCGCTGCAATTCGGCGTGCTCGATAATTTCTACGACAGCGGCGAAGTTTCCGGCGACGGGCACAATTGGTCGACGGCGGCGATTACCAGCGACTACAACGAGAAAACCTGGCAGATCGCCTACCGCAGCCGGGAGCGGACGTATGACTTTCAGGGCACGGTGGCCGATGAGTTACCGCTCGAGGAAAATATCCCGGACATCAACGATCCCATGGCGGGATTCCTATGGGACGATCTGGAGCGCAACCATGCTAGCTACCGTATCTACGGCGAGTTCACGGCAACCATATGGTGCAGAGGCGATGCGATGAAGATGGGCAAGCCGGAGGAAGGAACGCCGTCTCCGTTGAGCGCCAGTTGTCCGGCAGCGGGATTGAAAAAGGGTGAGAAGCTGCCTGCAAACATTGGGGATCCGCATGGCTCAGCCAGTCCGTGGCCGTGGGCGGTGCCGATGTGTTCGACGGTTAAGCCCGCCAAGGCTGCACTGCGCGGCCACATTGATGAAAAATATCCCGACTTCGGCGTGGATTATCCCGACCAGCTTCGCACCGACGAATTTCTGGATGAGTTCAACGACTTTGTGAGCGCGCGGAAAGAGAACAAGGGAAATCAGCTGCCGGCATTCGTGCTGCTTTACTTGCCCAACGATCACACTGGGGGAATGCGCCCCGGGAAGCCGAAGCCGGCGGCGTCGGTCGCGGATAACGATCTGGCCGTCGGCCGCGTGGTCGAGGCCGTTTCACAGAGTCCGTACTGGGATGACACGGCGATTTTCGTGCTGGAAGATGACGCTCAGGATGGCGCCGACCACGTCGACGCGCACCGCTCGATTGCGCTTGTCATGAGCAAGTATTCGCCTGGCTCGGCCGCGAATCCGATGGTCGATAACCGTTTCTACACGACGGTGAGCGTGGTTCGCACCATAGAGAGCCTGCTTGGCCTTCCGCCGATGAATGTCAACGATGCCTACGCGCCACTGATGTCGCAACTGTTTTCTGGCGCGGGCAATCAACCGCCATTTACAGCCGACTGGAGCAATCGTGACAACGGGTTGCTTTATCAGGTCAACCCGGGGAGGTCGCAGGATGCGGAAGTTTCGATGAAGCTGGATTTCTCGCGTCCGGATGCGGCTGACGCGCGCGTGTTGAACGCGATCCTGTGGCGCGACCGCAAGGGAGATACACCGATGCCGGAAGCAAAACATGAGGAGCCGGACGAATAATTCGCCAGTGGGTTCAGTGAGGCTGCGTCTGCGATTGCGTAGATTGTGAGCCGGCCTGAGAGTTCGCGGGTTGGGACTGGGTCTGTGTTGGAGTCGACGATGGCGGTTTTGGCACTTTCGGTTTTTTCTTGACTGGCTTGGGCGCAGGCACAGGCTGGTCGTCGTCCACTATTTTCTTCGGCGGCGGAGGAACTGCGGCCAATGCTGCCTGCGCGTCATGAAGCTGAACGTGAAGCGCGGTGATCTCGCTCTCCTTTGAGGTCGATAATGTATCCATCCGTTCGGCGAGCGACCGCCGGTTTTTCTCCAGATCGCTTAGATCGTTGGCCAGCGCCTGATAATCGTCCTTCGATCCGAAGGCCCCGGCCGATTCGGTGACGGAACTGAAAACGTCGTAAAGCGCGTCGAGATTGCGATAAAGCTTAAAGGTCGCCGGCAAACTCTCCGGCGCGTTGCGCAACTGGCCAGTTATTTCCGGTAGTGCGTCTTTCAGGTTGCGCTGCAGAGAATCGACATCTTCTTGAGTGCTGCGGCGCGTGCCGGCATCAGTCTTCCAGCGGTCGACCCGCATGGCAGAAAGATTCGACTGCATGCTCTGCGCGGTCTCTTCCACCTGCTGCAACAGCGCATTCACCTGCGCGGAAGATGCCGCCGAAGGCGCGGTTTGGGCCACCGGCTGGCTAGGCGCGGATTGCGCAAACGATGCGGCGGCCATTGCCGCCCACAAGAAAAGAAGGCTGAATTTCATAACTCTGTAGTTTCAGCATACCGATTTTTGGTTGCTTGGCAAACCGGGAATGCGCATGCGTCCGTGATCAACTTAGCTTCGGCAGCTTTTGCTTCAGCTTGAGCAGTGGCTCGAAGAGGTCGCCGATTTTTTCGACACGTGCCAGTACATCGCTGGCTTCAAAGACCAGCAGATCGGCCTTTTTCTTTTTGAATGCAGTTTCAACTTCTTCCCATTTCACCGGCGTTGAAACCGTGGGCCGTTCACGCGCGCGCAGCGAATAGACGCTGACGGTGGTCTTATGAATATCATTCTGGCTCCAGTCGACGAAAATCTTGCCTACGCGAACCTGCTTTTTCATATCGGAGACGACGAGGTCCTTATGATCGCTTTCGAGCAGTCGCGCCAGGGCATTGGCGAAGCCCTTGGTTTTTTCGTAGGTCACTGGCGTATTGAGCGGGACGTAAATCTGCAATCCCTTCGAGCCGGAGGTTTTGGGAAAACTTTTCAGTTTGAAGTGGTCGAAGATTTCGCGCAGCCAGAGTCCGACCTGGCAGCACTGCACAATATCGGCGGGTGGGCCGGGATCGAGGTCGAACACCATGGCGCGCGGGCTTTCCATCTTCTTGGCCAGCGAAAGTGACGGGTGAAGTTCGATGGACGCCAGATTCGCCACCCAGATCAGCGTAGGCAGATTATCCGCAAGAATGTAATTCACGTCGCGGTGGTTGCCTTCGCTCCAAATGGCCGCGGTCTTCACCCAATCGGGCCGGTACTTCGTCGCATTTTTTTCGAAGAAATATTGATGATCCACGCCCTCGGGATAACGCTTCAGCGTCAACGGATGTCCCGCGAGTTGCGGAACGAGCACCGGTGCAATGCGCGCGTAGTAGTCGATGACTTGTCCTTTGGTGAACCCGGCCGCCGGATAGAGAACTTTTTCCAGGTTGGTCAGCGTGAGGGTTTTGCCGTCTACTTCGATGGTCTGCGATTTGGCCGGCGGGGACATGAGCCGTCAGTATGCCACGAGAAACGGCAGCGCGGCATCTGCTAGATGCCATGTGGGCAACAAACGTCAACCCGCCATGTTTGACAACCTGCCAGCCTGCCACGTAACTTCAAACTTTTGCCCATCAGCTGCGTCCAACCCGTGGAGGCCCGATGAAATTTCGCTGTCTTAAACCCCTTGCACTGCTTTTTTTTCTCGGAACTCTCGCTTCCGCGCAGGACGTCAAGTCATTCGAAAACCGCATTACTGTCAAGAAGTTGGCCAACGGCCTGACGGTTGTCATCTGCGAACGGCCGGAAGCGCCAGTGTTTTCGTTCTACACCCATGTTGACGCCGGATCGGTGCAGGACCCGATGAATAAGACCGGGCTGGCGCACATGTTCGAGCACATGGCATTCAAGGGAACCGACACGATCGGTACCACCGATTACGCCGCCGAGAAAGTAGCGCTGGCCAAAGTGGAAGAAGCTTACGCGGCGTACATTCGCGAGCGCGACAAGCCGTTTGGCCGCGACGAATCCAAACTGAAAGAGCTCGAAAAGGCGTGGCAGGACGATGTGAAAGCCGCCGACAAGTACGTCAAGCTGAACGAATTCGGCGAGATCATTGAGCGCAACGGCGGACAAGATCTGAACGCCAGCACCGACTGGGATGAGACCAATTATTTTTATTCCATGCCCAGCAATCGGCTGGAATTGTGGGCGTATCTGGAGTCGGAGCGGTTTTTGCAGCCGGTGATGCGCCAGTTTTACGACGAACGCAATGTTGTCATTGAAGAGCGGCGCATGCGCGTCGATAGCAATCCCTTCGGAAAGCTGCTGGAGCAATTTGTCACGGCGGCGTTTCAGGCGAACGAATATCATCGGCCGACCATCGGATGGATTTCCGATCTGAATTCTTTTTCCGCCACCGACGCGATCAATTTTTTTGACAAGTATTACGTGCCGTCAAACATGGTCGTGACCGTGGTCGGCGATGTAAAGCCGGCGGAAGTCATGCCGATCATCGAGAAATATTTCGGGCGATTGCCGGCGCGGCCGCAACCGGATGAGCGCACCACCACGGAGCCTCCGCAAAATGCCGAGAGGCGTGTGGTGCTGCATGAAATGTCGCAGCCGGTGTATCTGGAAGGCTATCACCGGCCGGATTACCACAGCCCTGACGATGCGGTTTACGATGCCATCGTCGATCTCATGTCATCCGGCCGCACCTCGCGGCTGTATCGGTCACTGGTGCGCGATAAAAAGATCGCGTCTTACTCGGCCGGCTTCGGCGATCTGCCCGGCAACAAGTATCCTCACATGATTGGCTTCTACGGGATCCCTTTGCCCGGACATACACCGAAAGAGATGGAAGACGCGATTCACGAAGAGTTAAACAAGCTGAAAACCGAAGACATCACGGACGACGAGCTCAAGATGATTAAAACCCGCGCCAAGGCTGGGCTTATCCGCAGTCTGGGAAGCAACGAAGGCCTGGCCAACAACCTGGGAATCTATCAGGCGCGTTACGGAGACTGGCGCCAGTTGTTCAAGCAGGTCGATCGCATCGACCAAATCACCAAAGCCGACATTCGCCGCGTATCCAACCAGACGTTTAACCCAGGAAATCGCACCGTAGGAATTATCGAAACCGCAGCGCCCCCGCCAGGAGGCAAACCGGGTCAGACTTCGCCTGGAGGTGCGCAGTGAGAACTCGCCTCGTTAATCTCTCGGTGATGTGGCTCCTTATCATACTGACCGCAACCGCTGCGTTTCCTCAGGCAACAAGCTGGGAAAAAATCCCGATTCCGGCTTTGCCGGCTTTCAACCCACCGCAACCCAAGCGGGTTGAGTTGCCCAATGGCATGATCATTTTTTTGCAGGAAGATCACGAGTTGCCGCTGATCGATGGCATTGCACGCATTCGTGGCGGAGCGGACTCCGAGCCGGCCAACAAAACCGGCATGCTCGATATTTACGGAGAAGCCTGGCGCACCGGCGGGACGAAAGCCAAAACCGGCGATCAACTCGACGATTTTCTCGAAATTCGCGCGGCCAAGGTTGAAACCAACGACAACGCGGATTCTACTTCGATTTCGTTTTCCTGCCTGAAGGGCGATTTCGACGATGTGTTTGCCATCTTCCTCGATCTGCTGCGCAACCCGGAATTCCGCCAGGACAAGATCGACATCGCGCAAAAAGGAATGGATGATTCCATCTCGCGCCGCAACGACGATGTTGCCGACATTGCCGGACGCGAATCGGCCAAGCTCGCTTACGGCAAGAACAATCCCTACGTTCGCGATGCGGAATATGCAACCGTCGCAGCCGTGACGCGGCAGGATCTTGTCGACTGGCACGCAAGCCACGTGGCGCCGAACAACATCATTCTCGGCATGGTTGGAGATTTCGACGCGAATGCCATGGAAGCGAAGCTGCGCCAAGCTTTCGGCGACTGGGCGAAGGGCAAACCGTTTGAGGCGCCGAAGATCGACTTCCTGCCTGCGAAACCGGGTTATTACCTCATCAATAAGCCGGACGTAAATCAGACTTCGATTCGCATGGTCGAACTCGGCATCGAGCGCAACAATCCCGATTATTATGCCGCGCAGGTTTTCAATGAGGCGTTTGGTGGCGGATTTTCCTCGCGACTGTTCCGCAATCTGCGCACTTCGAAAGGCCTTGCCTACGATGTGGGCGGCGGAATTGGCAGTTCGTACGATCATCCTGGAATCACGCGTATCGAAATGGGCACAAAAAGCGCCACGACGATCGAAGCCATCACGGGTATTTATGGCCAGATCGACGATCTGAAAACCAATCCGCTCTCAGCCGAAGAGATCAAGCGCGCCAAGGATTCGATCTTAAATTCGTTCGTCTTTAACCTCGATTCGCCGGAAAAAATTCTGCGCGAGCGTATGGCGTATGAATTCTATGGATACCCGGCAGATTTTCTCGAGCGTTTCCGCGCCGGGATTGAGAAAGTCCAGCCCGCCGACGTGGCTCGCGTGGCAGAAAAATACTTGCACAAGGATCAGCTCGCAGTGCTCGTGGTCGGCAAT
>DASVWZ010000120.1:0-1712 GCA_036392935.1 Terriglobales bacterium
CCCTCAGGAAAGACTGGTCCTTCGCAGACATCACCCGGCTCCAAAGGTGCCCAAGAAACTGCCCGTCGTCCTCAGTCCAGAGGAAGTCGTTCCGTTTCTTCACCTCGTTTGGAGCCGGAAACATCACGCCATCTTGACCACCTATTGCGTCTTACGCCGCAGGCCTGCGCATCTCCGAGGCCGTTGCGTTCACACCTGCCGCCATCGACAGCAAGCGCATGGTCTTGCGTGTCGAGCAAGGCAACGGAAAGAAAGATCGCTACGTATTGCCGGGAAAGGCCTGCACGTGGACGCTAGCCTGTTTTTCGCAATAAGGGCCCACCGAACAGTCTAACTCATTGATTTTCAGCGAACGGATCGAAAAGGTCGGCACTACAGGCAGAGAGCTTTTGGGGGAAATTCTGGGACGCGAGCTTTGATGCGAGGTGGCGGTTGTTGCGGCAACTCGAGCTTGAGTTTGTGCAGCAGAATGGCCTGATCCGCCTCCGGTTGAGTGAAGCGCGGCATCACCAGCCATCGGCCATCGGTCGTGGGGAACCAAACATCGAGCATCTGAATGGTGGCCAGCTTTTCCAGAACGGCTTTCGGCGTGAGGCCAGGAGCGAGAACTTGCAATCGATTCTTCAGCGTAATCAGTAAGCAGTAAGCGAGAAAGGCCACCAGAATGTGCGCTTCGACGCGATGGCCTAGCTGATGATACAAGGGACGGATGCCCAACTCGCTCTTCATGGCTTTAAAGGCCGCCTCGATTTGTGCCAGCTGCATATAGCGCTCCCAGAGCACCGCGGGATCCTCACCCACGAGGTTCGAACGGAGCAAATAGTGGCCATCCTGCAGCTCCGCCGCTAGCAGCTTTGCTCGGTCGACGCGAAACTGAAAGCTGTGGCGCGTCACCGCTTGGCCTTCGCTCGGGAGTTGCAGGTGCAGAAAACGAAAAGCGCTGCCCGCTTCTTTCCGTGCGGCGCCGATGCGTAACAACAGCTGATCCCGTCGCGGACCGCTGCGCTGCATGGCTCGCAACTTACGCAACAAGCGAGCCAGTTTTTTCCTCCGCATGGCTCTCTCTTTGGCACGCCGGCCTTCGCTTTTGGCCAGCACATAGAGTTCGCCGTCCTCCGTAAACAGCTTTACGTCCACCGACTCGCGCACCTTTTGCCAGGGCAGATCCAGCCATTTCTTCTCATATTGTCGGACCTTGCTGCGGGGCGTCCCCACCAGGTAGAAGATTTCGCGGCCCGAGGTGCGCATCTCCTCCAGCACCTCTTCGGTGGGAATGCCTCGATCCATGACCCACACCCGCCGCGCTTTCCCGTAGTTGCTTTCGATCTTCTCGAGAAATCCGCGTAGGGTCGTGCGGTCCGCGGTGTTGCCTGCCATCACTTCGTAAGCCAGCGGAAAGCCCTCCGGCGTGATCACCAGTGCGATCACCACCTGTTTGCAATCGAAGCGCTGATCTCGGCTGTAGCCGTATTGGGCTTTGGGAATCTCTTCCCCTTGGCCTTCGATGTAGGTGCTGGTCAGGTCATACAGCAGCACGTCAAACTGTGCCTGGAACAGATCCTGCCAGCGCCCCCGCAGATGTTGAAATAAGGCCGCTTTGTGCTCCAGAAGTCGATCCAGGCAGCGATAAAGACGATCCTTTTCGGCCACCGCAAAATCCGTCTGCAGCAATTCCGCCATGGCACTTTGATCGAACCACTGGCGGTGCACGC
>DASVWZ010000121.1:0-3219 GCA_036392935.1 Terriglobales bacterium
AACCACGGCAAGCCCACCTTCAGTCATCTTCTGGAGCGAACCGATTGGGTTTGGCTCGCCGGTAATCGAACCGGTACTCCTTCC
Organism: Terriglobales bacterium; assembly: GCA_036392935.1. Lineage (GTDB taxonomy): Bacteria > Acidobacteriota > Terriglobia > Terriglobales > Acidobacteriaceae > DASVWZ01. Next base: position 85 of record DASVWZ010000121.1, read on the forward strand.
GCATCCCACTGAGAATACCGGCTTGCGAGTGGACCGATTGTGCCTCCAGACGAGAACTAGGCAGCTGCTTGACGTGCACGACCGTTACGCTTTGTCAACGCTGTAGCATTTTGAGAGAACGGGAATGAGCCTTCCACAAAGCCTGCAATGGCCAGAAGTTGGGCATCTGTTCCATTCCAGAAATAATTCAGGTTCGGTTCATTCCACGTTCCGAAATATTGCACCACCCCGCAGTAGCGTCGAACGAACTGCGTCGTGAAGTCGTCAAACGCTCTCATGTCGGGGGCATCGCATGATCCCAACACATTTGCATAGCCGCAGCGATCAGTCGGGTTTGTGGAAGCCCAGGTCGGCACGTAGCCAAGAGTAAAAACAAAATCAATTACGCCATTTTGTCTGGCGGTCGCAATCGTGCCCGCGATCGTTATCCAATCGTATTGGCCATTCGCCGGTTCAAGCATCTCCCAGCCGACCGCATCCCACAAACGGAAGGTATGAATGGGAAATGGGGGGAATGGCACCGCGGCCCTCGAGGACGTGGGGTCTGAAACTGGCCGGTGGATCGTCATGCCGAAATATGCGTCTGATGTGAACCCCTTCCCCGTAGCAAACACATCGGCAAGAGGACTGCCGGTGTATCCAAACCCTGCGATTGCTGAGCCGTTTGGACGGCTCGAGACCAGGCCACCACAACTAATGAGCGCCGCGCTTATCGCGAAACCAACGAGGACCAGCATCAAGCGAACGCAGTAGTTTGTTTTGACCCTCGGATGCAAACCGCGCAAGACTTCACGAGGCTCCCAGTTAAAGAAAGCATCTATCTGCGCGCATATAGTTCGAGTAGTTATACCGTTATACCGTTATACCGTTATACCGTTATCGACCGTTATCGGGGCCCCAACGAGAATTTTGTTCTCGTTTCGCGTCCGCCTAGGCGGCTTTCAAACCGACCGCCTCGACGAGATCGTCCAGCGCCTGAAGCACGGCCGAGTATCGACGATCGAGAGCGGTGATCCTTTCTTTGGAGATGGATTGGTCCGCGGCAAAGGGCTGCAGGATGCCGGCCGTGAGTGGAGCATAAAGTCTTTCATAGAGCTTCAGGAAAACTACGCAGATCTGATAACCGTGCGGCAGGAGCCGGTAGCGGCGGGAGTGGGGGATCTTTTCGACCAAGCCTTTGGCGCGCAGCTTCCACAGGTCATAACGGAGAGACCCGAGTTTGTATTCTTCCGGTGTCAGCTTCAGTGTCTGCAGAGTTTGTGGGTATAAATCGCGGGTGGCGAAAGTGCCTTCCGCCGCGAGGTAGCAGAAACGGACCAGGGAGTGCATGAGAGCCAACTGTCGGGGCTGGTCGAGCTTCAAACCGGGGATGCGTCTGCCGTTGGGAAGCAGCGTGGGCTGGGTGAGTTTGCGAAGCTGCTCGCGGTCCACAAAGGTTTCCAGAATATCTTGCTGCACATCCAGATAGCGATCGATGATGCCGTCGAGTCTCTGCCGCAATTCGGGAAGATTCTCCACGGCCTTGCCGATGCCGTAATCGGTAAAAATATTGTTGGTCGCCGTTTCCGTGCGCAGGAGGAAACGATCGCGGACGTACTGTTTGAGGAAGCCCTTGCGGTAGTGACTGCGGATCACCGGGTTGGGTAGATTCAGATCCTCGATCACGGTTTGGAGCTTGCCGGCGTGATGGCGGGTGATGCGGCGGCCGAAGATCAGGGTGAGTTTGTTGGGTTGACCAATGGTGCGATTAGCGTCGAGGAGCCGTTGCTCGAGAGCGTCGACGGCGGCGCGACGACGGAAGATCAGATTATCGCAAAACTCCACCTGCGCGAAAAACGGTCGGTGCTGAACCCCGGCGTGCTCTCTCTCCTCGGCAGTGAAGAAGGGCGTGAAGTGGGTCAACCATTTTTGGGCACAGGTGATCACATCGGCGGCGGTGAGGGAATCCGCAAGTTTCTGCAGGGCTTTCGGATCGGAGCACTGCAAGAAGGCGTTGGCGCACTGTCGAAACCGAATGCCACGCTCCTGCATACGCAGGGCCAGCCAATAATGCTGATTGAGACAGACCCGAGCGGAAAAGGGGAAGTAGGGACAAACTCGTACGAACATTTGTCCCCAATGGGAGTCCTGGACATAGAAGTTGTATTGCTCCACCCAGCGCCGCTTCAGCTCCAGATGCCAGCGGTCGTCTTTCCCGATGGCGGTCAGGATGGTGGCGGGCTCGCGTGCTTTGATGATGGCTACCACCTGATCGGGTTGGGCACCTCGGAAGTAGCGCTCCACAAAGTCATCGCGCCGGCCCGGGGGATCTTCATGAATGGGTACACCCCATTTCTGGGAGCGGTTCTTGACCCAATTGTGATACTGCGTCGCGATGTCGCGCAGCAGTTGCCGAGTGACGGGATAGATCTGGCGATAGAAGTCGAAAAAGCCGACGACACGCTGTTCTTGTTGAAAGGGCTGAATCGCGGCATGGAGCAAGATACGATCGAAGCAACGATAGGCGAAACGGATGTTATTGTTATGGTGTTCGTAAAAGGCGTTCATGGGGTCCTCCAGTGGGGTCGGATCCTTGGAGCATACCCCACTGAACGCCTCTCTGTTTTATGCCTGCCCCCAGAGCTGCGGCGCGGACTTTTCGGGACCTCGTGGTGTGGCGCAAAGCGCACGAGTTGGTGCTGGCGGTCTACTCGTTCACGGCGGGCTTCCCGAAGGAGGAAACCTACGGCTTGACGCTACAGATGCGACGAGCGTGGTCTCCATCCCTGCCAACATCGCGGAAGGATTTCGTCGACGTGGGAAAGCTGACAAAGCGCGATATATGAATATGGCCGAGGGATCGCTGGAAGGGAGCCGGTATTACTTGATCCTGGCACAAGATCTTGGATACGGAGACACCAGCAGTCTCACGACTTCACTGGAAGAAGTCAGTCGCTTGCTCAACGCCTATGCGACGGCGATTCTGGCTTCGGACTCCTGACCACTGACTTCCATATCCCGCAGGGATATCAAGGGCGAAGCCCTTGCCTAGTTAGCAGGTGATCGCATCCAGTTGCGAACGTCACGCGGCACAACGGCCCTAATGGCCGACTTAATTCCTTCTGATTGCATCTCCACTTAAATATGGCACAGATC
>DASVWZ010000122.1:0-2489 GCA_036392935.1 Terriglobales bacterium
CGCCTGCTCCGGTGCCCCCACAGATCGGTGCAGGCCAGAAGGTGTTCGTTTCTAACGCAGGTGGAGAAAGTTTCGAGACTGTCATCGATCAGACTGTTTTCAATGGTGGCCCGAATCGGCCTTACAACCTGTCCATGGCGAATTCCTAAATGTGGCCTAGTTCAGGCATTTCTCACGAGTTTGATACCATGTCGCGATGCGCGATCTCGCCATCCTCTTTGTTCATTTGATCGTCACCCTCGTGCGGTTAGCACGGCCCGGAGGTCTTCATTCCGTCGTTGCCGAGTCGGTGCTCGTCAAACACCAACTCCTGATTCTCAGTCGCGACCGCAAGCGTGCTCCCAACCTGCACGCTGCGGATCGTATCATCGCCGGTTTGTGCACCTTCTGCTTGCGCCCAGCTCGCGGGCTCCGTTCCGCAATCGTTCTCAAGCCTTCGACCCTACTGCATCTCCACCACGTGTTGGCGAACCGAAAGTACCAAATGTTGTTTTCCCACAGGCGCGGGCGTCGGCCTGGCCCGAAAGGGCCGAATAACCAGCTCATCGACGCGGTCGTTGAAATGAAGCGACGCAATCCCAACTGGGGCTGCCCCCGAATTGCCCAGCAGATCACCTTGGCTTTCGGCGTCGAAATCGACAAGGATGTGGTTCGCCGAATCCTGAGCATTCCTTACCAGCCGGAATCAGATTCCGGAGGCCCATCCTGGCTCACGTTTCTCGGCCACATGAAGGACAGTTTGTGGAGCTGCGATTTGTTTCGATGTGAATCCGCAACGTTGCGAACTCATTGGGTTCTCGTCGTGATGGATCAATTCACGCGTCGCATCGTTGGTTTTGCTGTTCGGGGCGGCATCGTTGATGGAGTGGCCCTGTGCCGGATGTTCCATCGGGCCATTCGAGGGCAAACAACGCCGAAGTATCTAAGCACCGACAACGATCCCTTGTATCGATTCCATCAGTGGCAGGCCAACCTCCGCGTGTTGGAGGTGACGGAAATCAAGACGGTGCCCTATGTGCCCTTATCCCATCCATTTGTCGAGCGGCTCATCGGGACCTTACGGCGCGAATACCTGGACCGCACGTTATTCTGGACCACGACCGACCTGGAGGCAAAGCTAGTCGACTTCCAACATTATTATAATGAGCATCGAACGCACGCCGGACGCAAGGGACACCCGCCCGTACCGGATGTCAACACTGATCGCTCACTTGCAAATCTCAGTCGTTATCGATGGCAAAAGCATTGTCGAGGCTTATACCAAACGCCGGTTGCCGCATGATTTTAGTAATTCGCGGACGGGATGCAACCTGACTTGCACCCTGAAGTATACCAGAAGCGGATTATGCCCGGATCACGGGCAACTCTGACGTAACGCGATTAGGTAAGAGTTTCGCATGGGCCTGCGGCCCACCCATCGATATGAAAATCAAATCGAGTCGGAACGTGTACGATCAAGGGGCGTGGAACGGCAAAGATCGTGGCAACCCTGGATTAAGCGAGGCCGTGTAAGAGTTTGGTCTGGAACGTGCGTCTTGAACCAATCTGTGTCGCGCCATCCGTCCCGCGGGAAGGGTGGTAGCACGTGACGGCGTGTATATCTTCGCGCGCGCGTTCCGCCGGTTCCACGTCGGGAGGAAGCAATGTCCTACAAGATAGCCGGAATTGACGTACACAAGAAAGTGCTGATGGTGGTGGTGATGGATGCGCATGCGCCGGCCGATGAGCCGGAGCGGCGACGATTTGCGACCATGCCTAGCGACCTGCGGCGATTGCTGAGCTGGTTGCAGGAGAAGGAGGTGAAAGAAGCGGTCATGGAATCTACTGCCCAGTATTGGCGGTCAGTGTGGTTGGAATTGGAGCCGTATATGCGTCTGCAGTTGGCACAAGCGTTTTCCAACCGTGCTCCACGGGGTCGCAAACACGACTTCAAGGACGCCGAACGGTTGGTGCGGCGGCTGATCGCAGACGAGTTGATCCTGAGTTTTGTCCCGAAGGGGGAACAGCGTACTTGGCGCAACATGACCCGGATGAAGACGCAGCTCACCCGGGACCGCGTGCGTTTGCAGAGTCAGATGGAGTGTTTGCTGGAGGAGATGCGCATCAAGCTGTCCAGTGTAGTCAGCGATCTATTGGGTGTCAGCGGACTTCGTATTCTGTGGGCCTTGGCCCGCGGGGAGAGCGACCCAAAGAAATTGGCAGCCTTGGGAGAAGAGCGCTTGCGGTGCAGCGAGGAGCAACTTATCGATGCTTTGACCGGAAGCCCGCAGCCGACGCACCGGGAACTGCTCTCGTTGCAACTGGAACGGCTGCAATTGATCGATGAGCAGATCGCCAAGCTCAACGGCATGATCGCGCAGGCCATGAAGCCGCATCAAGAGACCGTGGTCCGACTCGCAGAAGTGCCTGGTTTTGGAGTGGATTCGGCGCAGCAGGTGATCGCGGAAGTGGGGGTGAAGGCTAGCACGTTTCCCTCGGCAGCCGAATTC
>DASVWZ010000123.1:0-2078 GCA_036392935.1 Terriglobales bacterium
ATCTGGAGAGCATCTTCGGCACCGTGGAGGTGGCGCGCACCGGTTACGTAGCCGCAGGCACACCCAGTCTGCACCCGCTCGACAGTGTGCTCAATCTCGCGCCGGAGAAGTACTCGCTGGAAGTGCGGCGCCGGGTGGCGATCGAAGCGGCCAAGAGCTCGTTTGACGAAGGGGTAAAGACGCTGGAGACGTTCACCGGCGCGCACGTGCCCAAGCGCCAGTTCGAACAAGAGGTGATCCGCGCGGCGCAGGACTTCGAGGCGTTTTACGCCGAACGCCAGACACGCGCTCGTTCGGATCGCCACACGGGGTCCATCTTGGTGCTCACGGTGGATGGCAAAGGCGTGGTGATGCGGCCCGAGGATTTGCGCGAGGCCACGCAGCGCGCGGCGGCGGCGCGGGCCGAGACCTTCACCGCGCGGCTGGGGGGCGGTCGTCGGATGCACGCCAAACGGATAGCCTCGGTGGCCGCCATCTACACCGTCGAGCCCTGGGTGCGCACTCCGGAGGAGATCCTGCCGGCAGCAGAGATGTCGCGGGAGGGGCCAAGGCGGCCACGGCCGGAACACAAACGCGTCTGGGCCAGCCTGGCCCAGACTCCGGAGGCGGTGATCACGGCGATGTTCGACGAAGCGAAGCACCGCGATCCCAGGGGGAAGAAGCTGTGGGTTGCACTCGTCGACGGCAATCTCCCGCAGATCGATCATCTCCAGCGGCTGGCGGAGGAGCGGAACATCTCCCTGCCCATCGTCGTCGACTTTATCCATGTGGCGCAGTACGTCTGGAAGGCGGCGCAAGCCCTTTTCCCCGAGCAGGAGCTACAACAAGATCGCTGGACGCGAGCGCACCTGCTGGAGATCCTGCGCGGGAAAGCCAGCTTGGTCGCGGCGGGCATGCGCCGCAGTGCCACGCTTCGGGCCCTGAGCGCAACGGAGCGGCAGCCCGTGGACGATGGTGCAGACTATCTGCTCAACTATGCGCCCTATCTGCAGTACCACGAGGCTCTGGCCCAGGGGGCTCCCATCGCCACCGGGGTCATTGAAGGTACCTGTCGTCATCTGGTCGAGGACCGGATGAATCTGACTGGGGCACGCTGGAGTTTAACCGGCTCCGAAGCAGTGCTCCGCCTGCGCGCCCTGCGCGCCAGTGACGACTTCGATGCTTATTGGCAGTTTCACGAACAACAGGAATACGAACGCAACCACGCGTCGCACTACGCCGATCACCACGTGCCCGAGACCATCCCGCCTGTCGCCTTCTTATCCCAGCCCAACTGTCGCGCCACTCTGAAAATCGTCAAAAAGAAAAGAGAGTCGTAGGGGCTCGCAACAGTGAGACTGCTCTTATTCCCACGAAATCGCAAAATCTAAAAGAGCCGCACCCCTTTCAGAATGACTTCATGACTGGTCCTCACCACCTTGGCTGCCAAATCGATGAGTTTGCGCCGCAGTGTCGTGGCGTAACTGTGGATGGGCAAGATGTCCTTCAAGTTGTCCTCTTTGAAGCTCTCGAACAAAAAGAAGCTCACTAACATCAGATAGTAGTAGGCCTGATTGGCAGCAAACAGCTTGAACGGAAGTTGCTCGCTGCCGAACTCCTTCAGACCACGATGGGGCAACTCATCGGCGCCACGCTGATGGTGGTGGTAGATCAAGGAGGTGTCCTCTTCCCAGTATTCCCGAATGAGGCGCGGCATCTGTTCCAGAACCGGCTCTCCGGAAGCTAAATTCGTCAGGATGATGTTGTCTGGCCGCGCAAATTCTAGCAACCGCTGTTGGTCTTCGTATTGCGGACGCGTGTATAGCGCCCGGTAGACTTTCTTCCAACTCTCACACTGGTAGGAGAAGCGCGCATAACTCCAGACTTGCCGTTCGTTGTCATATTCTTTCCATTTTTTCTTCGGGATGGCCTGGACCTTCTCCTTGATCGCATCGTAAACCTTCCCCGTGGCTAGGAAGCCGATGCCCAGGTCGTCAAACAGCGCAAAATTCTTCTCGTCGAAAAATCCGGCATCCACCCGGACGATGATCGATACCGAGGCATCATAGCGGGTCCGGATCAAGCTCACGATGCCCCGA
>DASVWZ010000124.1:0-1853 GCA_036392935.1 Terriglobales bacterium
AGACACTACGCTTGGGCTCTTTACCTGGGATGCGCAAGCGGGTGACAAGAATAATCGCGAGTGGGACATTGAGTTCAGCCGCTGGGGCAACGCGAGCGCCGCTGCCAATGCTCAATATGTCGTACAGCCATATAATGGTCCTAATCCGGCGTAGCCGGAACCAAACAGGGTGGTCTTTACTATGATGCCTGAGTGGGCTTGACACTGCTGACGGAACGTTACGCGCCTCAGATCGCTGGGGTGCTTTCCTGCTGGGACCGGATTTTGCTGTTTGGCACTCTGCCGAAGGTGTGCTTTGCCGAGGGGATGACTTCGTACTTGTACGAGCGGAAGATCCGAATTTTCGACTACCCCAAGTTCGCCGAACCGTTTCGTAGCGCGCTGCGCGAGAATGCCGAGCGATTGGCGTCGGAGAGCGGGATGGAGATCGAGTTCCTGAGGAAGCGCAACGTTCGGAAGGAAGACCGGGTTAAGGCGGTCCTAGCCCAGCGCGGCGACCATCCGGGGCTGGTCTGCATCCTGTCGGCGATGGAGGCTTGCGCGACCTACAAACCGTGGCACAACAAAAACACCGGTAAGACGTACCTTCTGCCGGACGACGGCAAGTGCCTGCACTACTATTTCTATTTCATCGACGAGGACCTGGGACTGGGCTACGTGCGAGTACCGACCTGGCTGCCGTGCCGGCTGCAAGTCTACTTTAACGGGCACAGTTGGCTGGCCAGCATCTTGCGGAAGCGCAAGATTGACTACCAGTTGATCGACAATGCGTTCGTGGACATTGCCGGCTGGGAGCGTGCCCAACAGATCGCCAACGGACTGGAGATAAAACGACTCCATCATCGGCTCGATGAGATGGCCCGCCGCTTCTGCCCGATTTACCAGGATTTCGGTGTGGCCTACCACTGGAGTGTGGACCAGTGCGAATATGCCACCGACGTTGTTTTCCGCCGGCAGGCGGATCTGGCGGCTATCTATGGCAACCTGACCCGGACGGCGATTCATACCGTCAAACCTGACAACATCGCCACGTTTCTGGGCCGCAAGCTGAGCACCCAGTACGAAGGAGAGATGGGCAACCGTTTCAACATCCGCATCGAAGGCACGCGGATCAAACATACGATGGGGCCGGTATCGCTGAAGCTCTACGACAAGTTCGGCCTCATCCTGCGGATCGAGACTACGGTCAACGATCTGACCTTTTTCAAGCACTACCGCGAGGTAGAACATCGCGACGGCACTAAAGAAACCAAGTGGGCGTCGATGCAGAAGACCATCTATAGCTTGCCCGCCCTGCGCGAAATCCTGGAAGCGGCCAACCGGCGCTACCTGGAGTTCCTGTCGGCGATCGAGGACCCTCGCAACGGCCGCGACAAGCTCGACAAGCTCTCGCAGTCAGTCCAAAACGAAGGCCGATCCTATCCCGGGTTCAATCTGTTCGACGCCGACGACGAAGCCCTGTTCAGCGCCATCGCGCGTGGTGAGTTCAACATCAGCGGCATGCAGAACAAAACCCTGCGTCGACTCCTGCCGGACAAGAGCAGCGGGCACATGTCCCGCCTGCTCAAGCGCCTCCGTGTCCACGGCCTTGTCAAAAAGGTCGGCCACGCTTACAAGTACTACCTGACGCAATTCGGTAAGACGGTGATCACCACCGGGCTCAAGCTAAGGGAACTCGTCATCATTCCCCAACTCGCTCTCAGCACCACCCTCTAACTCAACTTTTCTGCCCGTTCCGCGCAGAATTCAAATGCAGAGGTACTAAGGCTAGATGGCTAAATCGGGGGGAATTTTCCGGGTACGTCGCTTTCGGCGGCGCCAGGAGATGCGTTCGCGCAACTCTTCGCGAGCCG
>DASVWZ010000125.1:0-25965 GCA_036392935.1 Terriglobales bacterium
ATCCATCCAGGCGGCGATGAATTTGTCGTCGACCCAGGTATTGCCGGTGTAGTCGCCGATCCAGCCGGGGTTGCCGGTGGTCGGGTTAGAGAATGCGGTGGTCAGTTGCCAGTTGGGGCCGAAAGTTTGGCCGCCGTCGTAAGAGATAGCGGCGAAGGCCTGATAGTCGATATCTTTGGGGTCATTGCGGCGATCAAGCCAGCTCACGCCGACCAGCCCGTCTTTGTTTGCGGAGATTGCCGGGAAGAATTGATCATGCGTGTCGCTTTCGGGAGCGAGGCGCAGAGGCTTTGACCAGGCGGATCCCCCATCGGTCGAGCGGATCATTTGGACTTTCAGATAGGTGCCTGTATCGTCGTACATAACGACGTAGAGGTTGCCAGCATACGGCCCATCGCTGTTATCGACTGCAATCGACGGGTAGTCGTACACGCGCTCGCCGGTGTGTGGTAGCGAGGGCGCCGTATTCACCTCCGCTATTTGGCGGGGGGTGGACCAAGTGTTGCCCCCGTCCGAGGACGTCGAGAGCATGAGCGGGCACGGGTTCCCTTTGCCACCCAGCCAGGTAACGTAGACGGTGCCGTTCTTGCCGACTGCCATTCGTGTGAAGGCGTCGCTGTAAGGGAATTGTTGGACTGAATCGACTGCGACTTGGGTCCACGTGTCGCCGCCGTCATTTGAGTGCGCGACCATGACTTGGGTGCCGGGTTTAGAGACGAAGACTCCCGAGACGTAAATCTCTCCTGCCCGTGGGCTGGTGGGGCTGGCGTCGACTGACATGTGGGTCAAATAAAAGCTGGTGTTGCTGGGCTGCAGCAGCGCAGGCGCAGGCGTGCCCCATGTGGTGCCATTAGTTGACCTTTGTACCGCGACCAGCCCGTGTCTCCCATTTCCGGACAGGACGTTGTACACGCCGGCAGAGTATGTGCTGCCCTTGGCGTCATACCCGACGTGCGGTTCGACCACCGCGGTGTAGTTCCGCTTATCGACTTCGAGGCCCGGCATGCAATCGACGCGCGTCCAGGCTGAACCGCCGTCTACCGAGAAATAAACCGCGACATTCGAAGGGCCGGCGCAGTCATAGTCGACACCGCCCAGCAGCAGTTGCTGTGCGTTCTTCGGATTTGCGGTTACGGTTGGGTCAGTCTGGAAACCGCCGCCCTCGGACGCCTGCGTTGGGGGAAGCACGCATGGAGCCGGCGAGCAGGAGAGTGTGGTGACCGCGTGAGCTGTTTGTGCGGGTGCTGCGGCCGCAAGGGCGAAGGCGAGAATGGCGGAGATCATTAGGGCGTGGCGCATAGCTGCTTGGACGACCTCCCCGGGTAGCGCTGGGATGCGACGTTATCAGCGGGTGCGGGCAATGTCAAGGGAGGGTCTGAAAATCAGCCGTCAGCCATCAGCCGTCAGGAAAGACGTCAGTTGTTTGTCATTACTCGTCAGTCATCAGTAAGGGCTGACTCGATCGAGGCTACTTCGGCTGTTTCCCACTTAATCGCAAAGTACGCGCCTGAATGGTCATTCGGGGTATGTCACTGGATGAGCCACTTTTAGCAAATTCCTGGGATGCTTGTCGGGTCTTGGGTGCCGTTTACGATTATCTAAATAGAGGGTGAAATTCGTTGCCGGCTGGGAGGGGCAGAGCCAGGCAACGACTGGGGCACTGCGAAGAGTCGGCCGGAACGTTACCCAGGAACCTCTACGAGGAGGAACATCCCGTGAAACACCTACCCATTGGTATCTGCGTTATTTCGGTGTCGGTTGTGCTGTGCGGGTGCGGAGGAGGATCGGGGCAAGGATCAGGAAGCGCAGGATCACCTTCAGGGCCGCCGGCTTCGGGCGATAACCCAGTGCCGACGATCCAATCGCTCAATCCAAGCTGCACAACTCCGGGAGGGCTGAAACAGTTGACGGTAGTGGGACAGAATTTCGTGACGGGTTCGGTGGTGCGCTGGAACGGAAGCGACCTGACAACCAGCAACGATGGCAACGTTGGCGGACTGACAGCCACGGTCCCGGCGAGTGACGTGGCCAAGAACGGGAGCGCCAAGATCACAGTTTTCAATCCTGCACCTGGCGGCGGCAGTTCGAAACCGCAGACCTTGACCATAACTTCGGCAGGTATCGATCCGCAGTCCATCGCCGTGGACCCCGCCGGGAAATTCGCCTATGTGGCGAATATGGGCTGCGATGGCGAGGGCAGTGTGTCGATGTACACGATCAATCCCACGAGCGGAGCGCTGACGGCCATCGCGCCACCGGTGCCTTCCTATGACGAATTGACTGACGCGGTGACGGTAGATCCTTCGGGCAAGTTCGTTTATGTGGCGAGTTCGGGAGATGTGTGGGACATCGATTCGGGGAGCATCGCGGCGTATGCTATCAACCCTCGAACCGGGGCCCTGACTTACACCACGGGGGGAACAAACGGAGGATGGACGAGCGGGAGTCCGTCATATTTCAATTCATTGGCGGTGGATCCCGCGGGCAAGTTCGTTTATGCGGCGGATGGGGGAGCTTCGCCGGCGGGCAGCTTCGGCGGTGCAAACACGGTGTCGATGTTCACCATCAACGGAGTTACCGGGGCGCTGACGGCGGTTGGCACGATCACCGCGGGAGCGTCTCCGGTTTCGGTGGCGGTGCATCCATCTGGGAAGTTCGTGTACGCGGTGGACCAGAACGATGTTCCTGACGCGGTGGGCAGTGTGTCGATGTATGCGATTAACGCTAAAACCGGGGCGTTAGGGCACATTGGGAAGGTTGCGGCGGGAGGGTATCCCATATCGATGACGGTGGATCCGCTCGGCAGGTTTGCGTACGTAACCAATTTCGGCGGGCACGACGTATCGATGTACACGGTCGACGCCACGACCGGGGTCCTGGCATTTATAGGGTCGATCGCCGCGGGAAAAGATCCGGTATCGGTCGCGGTGGATCCGACGGGAAGGTTTGTCTACGTGGTGAATCTGACGGGGTACAGCAGCACGGGCAGCGTGTCGATGTATACCATCGATGCCGCGACCGGAGGCTTGACGAACGTGGGAACGATAGCGACGAAGATAGCGCCGACGTCGATAGCGATTCATCCTTCGGGAAAGTATGTTTATGTGACGAATTCGGGATCGAACAGCGTGTCGATGTATGGCGTTGATGGTGACACGGGGATCTTGAAACTGATGGGGATCGTGGGGACGTAGGATTTCTTCGGGCGTAGACGGCTCACGAGGGAAAGTCAAAAACATTAACCCCAGAGGGCTCGGAGGATCATAGAGGAGAGCGGAGGGATCCCGGTGAAGCCGAATCCGCCGCGCTCCATATCGTAGAGTAGGTTCGAAGGGCGCGCGGCGGGATAAGGATGTACGACTACTTGCAGGAAGGCTATCGCAAGGGTCGAGTTACTACCACGGGTAATTTCCAAAAAAAGAGCAAATATGCGGGAATGGGCTACGGCCTTGGGGGTCCGGGGAAAGTTCTGGCTAGGATTTCCAGGCGACCATGATGGCGAGGACGACGGGCAAATAAAGAACGGTGGCGTGGACGACTTTTTTTGCCATGGTGCGGGAGTCGCCGGAGGCGAGCTTTAGAACGTAAAACATCAGATAGGAGCCAGCGAGGAGCATTCCGAGTGAATAAAAGGGAGTGTGGCGATCGGCGAGCGGGAGCAAGGTGGTGATGACCAACAAGATGGTGAAGCCGATGATTTCCGCACGGGTGAAACGGGAGTCGCGGTCGAAGGCGGGCAACATACGATAGCCGGCGCGGGAGTAATCTTCGCGGTACATGAGCGCGATAGCGAGGAAGTGCGGGAATTGCCAGAGGAAAAGAATCGCGAAGAGAAACCAAGCTTGGAGATTCAAAGAAGCTGATGCGCCGGCCCATCCGATTAATACGGGAGCAGCGCCGGGAAGCGCGCCCAGCGCGGTGCAGAGCGGAGTTTTGCGCTTGAGCGGCGTGTAGACCAATAAATAAGAGAGAACGGTGGAGACGGCGAGCCAAGCGGTCAAGGCGTTGACGGCGAGGGCGAGGTAGATTCCACCGGCGAGGCTGAGGAGGACGCCGAAGGCGCAGGCTTCCCAGGAGCTGATGCGGCCGGAGGGCAGGGGGCGGGAGGCGGTGCGGCGCATCTGGGCGTCCCAGTTGCGTTCGGTCCATTGATTCAAAGTTGCGGTGCCGCTGGCGACGAGGAGCGTACCGACCAAGGTGTTGATCAGTCCCATTACGTGGAATGGGCCGCGGGAAGCGAGGTAGTAGCCGGCGGAAGTCGTCATCAGAATGAGCAGGTTGACTTCAGGCTTAGTGAGCGTGAAGTAGTCGCGGCAGCGCGACTGAACGGCTTGCAACCAATTGGAACTCAGGGCTAGGGGAGTTGTTGCCATTCACCATCCTTGGGGGCGGCAGCGGTGTAATCGGGCTGCCGGAACTGGTTGCGTTTGTGATGAACGACAAAAATCATACCGATGGACATTAATGTTGGCGGAACGATGAGAATGAGAATGCCACTACGAAGCGCTTCAATCATCCTCTGCCCCGACGACGCGGCTTGAGTATAACAGAGGGCGCAGTTCTGCGCGAAGGCGGAAGCGGAGATAAGGAGCGTGATCGGTAGATATTTCCAGAGCCGGAATTTTTTGCCCTCAGCGGCTAAAGCCGCGAACGAAGAGAAAGCACCTAATCGCAGCGCTAAAGCGCTGCGCCACCCAAAAGCGGCCTTGGATAGGGCGTTTCCTTGACTGAAGCCGTGCCCTCCCGAAAAGATTTTCGTCGACATGGCGTTCCAGAATTTTCGACAGAAACCCGCAGCGGCTAAAGCCGCATTAGGGGACGGCTTGTCGGCACGGCTGAAGCCGTGCCCTCCCGAAAAACTCGTATTAGTAAACGCTTTTTTCATCAACTGCTCGAATCTATTTGCTACTTGTCTGCGACCATGGGGCACCGTTGAGGATGCGGAAGCTGTCGGTCCATCCGTATTGCATGGCTAAGAGAACAAAAACTGTGATGATGCCGACGAAGGCCAGCATGCCGTGGCGTTCGGAGCCGAGATGCATGAAGAACATGGCGGCGATGCCAGCTTCGACGATGGCGAGGGCCAGCATGAGAAACAGCATCTGCATGGCGCCGAGGCCGGAGTAGGCGATGACAAATTGCAGAGCGGCCATGATGAGCAGGACGATGTAAACGCCGACTTGCTTTCCCTGCGTGCTTTTGGTTTCTGCCATTGCCATATTTAAGCCTCTCCGAGGTTAGTGTCCGAGATTCATCAGATAAACGAGCGGCACGACGAACATCCAGACCAGATCGACGAAGTGCCAGTAAAGGCCGGTGATTTCAAGGTCGTCGGCTTTGTAGCGGCCGGTGTTGTAGCGAATGCCGATGACGATCAAGGCAAGCACGCCACCGGAAACGTGCAAAAGGTGAAGACCGGTGATGCTGAAGAAGGAGGCGCCAAAGAGACCGGTGCCCCAGGGGTTGCTGAAGAGTTTCATGCCTTCGCCGATGAGTCCCAGCCATTCGCGGATATGAAGCAGGGCGAAGACGCCGCCGAGACCAGCGGTGACGAAGATCCAACGAAGCGCTTTGGATTTGTCGCCGTCTTTGGCAGCGTCGACGGAGAAGAGCATGGTGAGGCTGCTGGTGAGCAGGATGAAGGTCATCAGGGCGACGTTGGTGATGCTGTGAAACGGGCGCGGCCAATCGGGTGTGGCGTTGCGCAGGAAGCCGTAAGCCACGAGGCAAGCGGCGAAGGTTCCGGTATCAGCCATGATGAACAGCCACATGGCCATTTTTTTCGCGGGCACGGCGAAGGCCGGCGGGGTCATGACTGCGGAATGTCCGGTTTGAACGGCGTCGCTCACATTGTCCCCCAAAGGTGATTTAAAGCTTCATCCACAGCAAGAGCAAAAGGTAGACCCACAAGGCGTCCATGAAATGCCAGTAGTGCGAAGTGGCATCGAGAGAGCGCTTGCGCAAGGTCAGGTTATTCAATTTGAAGATGACGCGGCTTAATCCAGCCAGGCCGCCGAGCACGTGGATGGCGTGCAGGGCGGTGAGCAGGTAGAAGAAAGACGCGTTGGGATTGGTTGCGAGATAAAGGCCTTGTGCGCGCAATTGCAGCCAGGCAATGTACTGGCCAGCCACAAAAAACAGGCCGAGAGCCAGAGTGACATAGAGCCACAGGGCTGCGGCGGATTTGGCCAGCTTCCCAGCGGCGAAAGCGGCAACGCGACGGCGAGCGAC
Source organism: Terriglobales bacterium (assembly GCA_036392935.1). Lineage (GTDB taxonomy): Bacteria > Acidobacteriota > Terriglobia > Terriglobales > Acidobacteriaceae > DASVWZ01. The sequence continues at coordinate 6,232 of DASVWZ010000125.1, forward strand.
TTCCAGAGTGAAGCTGCTGGCGATGATGACAAGGGTGTTGAGATAGAGGATCGGCGGGAGGGTGAGATGGCGCCAGTCATTGGCGGCGCCTTCGCGCACAATGAGCGCGCTGCTGAGGGCAGCGAAGGTCATGGTGATGGAAGCGACGACGACCCAGATTCCGATGGAGGGTGAGGATGGGTAGTCTCTGAGACCGAGGCGTTGCAGGCCAGAGTTGAAATTGCCGCCACCGCCGTTGCCGGACGGACGCCTGGTGACCGGTTTGCCGGGAATGGTTTGCGGCGGTTGAATTGTGGTCGCCATAAGTTCTCTGATCTCTCTACTGCGCTATGCCTCGTCGTGGGCGGGATCGGTTTTAGCGGGCGAAGTCTGCATGACGTAATCTTTGCCGTCGACTTCGACGCCGTATTGGTAAGGGTCGTGGTAGACGACGGGCATCTCGCTGCCGAAGTTGTTGTGCGGCGGCGGGGTGGTCGGCGTGGACCATTCGAGCGAAGTGGCTTCCCAGGGGTTGTCGGGCGCCGGCTTACCCCACCAACGGCTGTGAATCAGGTTGAACAGGAAGATAAATTGCGACAGTCCGGTGAGGAGCGCGGCGACGGTGATGAATTTGTGCAGCGGGATCAGCGGCTGCAGGTAGTCGTCGACAAATGCCTGATACCGGCGGACGTTCGATGCGAGTCCGAGATAATGGAACGGCATGAAGATGCAGTAGGCACCGACGAAGGTGAGCCAGAAGTGGAGCTTACCGAGGGTCTCGTTCATCATGCGGCCGAACATTTTGGGGAACCAGAAATAGGTTCCGGCGAAGATGCCGAACATGGCAGCTACGCCCATTACCAGGTGGAAGTGGCCGACGACGAAATAGGTGGCGTGCAGCATAATGTCGACAGAAGGCTGGGCGAGGAAAAAGCCGCTGACGCCGCCGCTGATGAACATGGAGATGAAGCCGAGAGCAAACAACGAGGCCGAGTTAATCTGCAACTTCGAACCGTAGAGACTGCCGAGCCAGATGAGCACGACAATGGTCGAGGGAATGGTGATCAGAAGCGTGGGGAATGAGAAGGCCAATGAGGAAACCGGGTTCATTCCGCTGACGAACATGTGATGTCCGTAAACCATGTAGCTGAGGACGCCTAAAAGCCCCATAGAGTAGACCAGCACGCGATGGCTGAGCGGGGGACGGCGCATGGAGGTGATCAGGACATGCGAGACGATGCCCATGCCGGGGATGATGGCGATGTAGACCTCGGGGTGTCCGAAGAACCAGAAGAGGTGCTGCCAGAGCAGGGTTGAGCCGCCGGAGTGGTTCTGCACCTGATCGTTGACGACGAGGCCGCCGGGGATGAAGAAACTGGTTCCGGCAACGTGGTCGAGGATGAGCAGGATGCAGGCGGGCATGAGAACGGCGAAGGCCATGAGGCCGACGCAGGAAGTGATGAACCAGGCCCAGGCGCTCATGGGTAGACGCCACATGCTCATACCTTTAGTGCGCATGTCGAGCGTGGTGGTTATGAAGTTGAGGGAGCCGAGCAACTGGCCGATGCAAAAGATGGCGATGGAAGTTGCCCAAAGGATTACGCCCCAGCCTTCGCCGGGACCGCCGACGGGGCCGAGGGCGCTGAGTGGGGCGTATTGCGTCCAGCCGCCGAGAGTAGGACCGTCACTCACGAAGAAAGATGAGATCAGGACCAGGAAGCCGACGAAGGTGACCCAGAAGGACATCATGTTGAAATGGGGGAAGGGCATGTCCTCTGCGCCAACCTGAATGGGCAGAAAATAATTTCCGAACGCGGCGAATGGTGCGGTGGTAAGCACGAAGAAGACCATGATGGTGGCGTGCATGGTCATCAATTGAAGGTAATATTCCGGCGTCATGACATTGCCGGGGGCGCCGTTGGCGGACAGGAAATGCAGGCCGGGGATGGCGTAATTGGTCCAGCCGAGGTGGATGCGCATGAGCCAGGAGAGGAACATGCCGACGAAGACCGCAACCAGCGCGAGCGCGTAGTACTGCTTGCCGATCACCTTGTGATCGAGGCTGAAGACGTGCTTGCGGATGAAACTTGTCGGTTCAGCGTGCGCCGAATGTGCCGCGGCGTGCATATCGTGCATGGGGTGCCCTCACAAAATGATCGTTGTCACAGCAACGAGCGCTGAGTTTATTGCAAAGCTGCTTCCTTCTTCAGCCAGTTGTCAAAGTCTTCCTGCGAATAGACGTACAAATACGCTTTCATGTTGTAGTGCCCGAGGCCGCAGAGCTGGGTGCAAACGATTTCATATTTGCCGGTTTTGGTGGCGGTGAAATGCACGCTTAGATCGAGGCCAGGGACGAAATCCTGCTGGATGCGAAGTTCGGGGACGAAGAATGAGTGACCGACGTCTTTGGAATGCATGAGCAGGTGAACTTCCCTGTTCACGGGGATGGCCATTTCGGCGGTCACGATGTCGTCTTTGGCGTCGGCGTCGTGATCGGTGTCGATGCCAAAGAAATTCTGATTGGCCTCACTGACCATCTCGGGATGCGTCACGGCAAATTTTCCGTCGGGGCCAGGGTAACGGAAGTAAAAAGCGAATTGGCCCGCCTGCACCTGAACGGGCATGGCATCAGCGGCGGGAGCGGTTAGGTAGATGTTGGCCCAGGCGCGGACACCGAAGACGCCCAGCGCAAGCACCTCAGTTCCGACGAGCAAAATGGCGGCCCAAACCATGCCGGAGGCGCCACCGGGCAAGGTCTTGATTTTGTCTCCGGGCTTGCTGCTCGAGTACTTCCAGATGAAGAACGCCAGAATGATCTGGGAGAGGACGAAAGAAATTCCGGCCTCGGCCATGGTTTCTGAGGTCTGTTCGTCGATGGTCGCGCCATGCTTGGAGATATCCTGCGGCAACGACCAAGTGTGCAGCAGGATGGGCACGGCCGACAGAATGGTGATCAGAACAATAGTGACAGCGAATATCTTCGCCATATCAGCTCCGGGGCGGTGAGCTTGCTATTTTGCCTTGAAGGTGAAATCAGCGGTCGCAGGTTTGCCTGCGGCAACGGTCACCTTCGCTGTCTGCGTGCCTAGATCCTCCTGCCATGCCGTCACAGTGTAGGAGCCGGCGGGAACGTTCTTGATGGTGAAAGAACCGTTCTCATCGGTAGTGGCATAAGGACCTTTTACGACGACGTGCCAACCGTGCATCCAGGGATGGATGTTGCACTTCACTTCGATGGCTGCAGGAGCTTTCCAACTGGTTTCAATGGGCGGAGCCCCGGGCGGCTGGGATTTGTTCCATCCGATATTGCCAGAGCCTGGTGCAGGGAGCGGATGAATGTTGTGGGTGGTTTGATCGCTGGTGGTGACGTCAAATTTCTGATCGACGTCGACGGCGAGCACATGAGGAATGTACATGCATCCCTTCTGATCGAAGTTGGGTTTGGCTGCGGAAGTGGGCGCTTCGTTGCCGGTGAGGCCTTCGGAGAGATAGAGAACGACATTCTGCAGGCCGCCGCTAGCGTTGGCGACAACGTTTTGCATTTGGACGGGAGAGTTTTCGTGCTGTTTGGAACAGTAGGGATCTTTGGACATATCGATACCCTTCATGTGCGGGGCGGTGCCGCTGAGCTTCACGGTACCGGTAATTGAGCCTTCTCCAGCCGCGCTGACGTGCATGTCAAGGATTGCCGATCCGACAACCACAAGCGCAAAGGCGGCAAAGGCTGCGGCGAACTTGTGCTTAAACTGGGTCTTCATTACACCCCTCCTGGGAATTTTGCCGTGCATGTAAAAGCGAGTACGCTTACGGGCCGGTTGGATTCGGGTTCACCGGTTTCAAACCAAGCTGCTTCGCCATTGCCTTTTCCTTGGTATGGAATGGTTGAAGGCTGCGCAGGTAGAAGACCAGATCCCACGCTTCGTCCGGCTTAATGTTGTCGGCGAATGAAGGCATCGGAGTACCGTCGAGTCCGGTCATGAAGATTTTGTACAGGTCGGCGTCGGTGGTTCCGCACTTAAAGCGTCCACCCTCAGCAAAGTTGTAAGGCAGGATGGGACGGCCCTGGTCATCGGTTAGAGTTGAGGCCGATGGGCCGTTGGCCATGCCTTGCACGCCGTGACACTTCCAGCACTGCACACGGCCAAAGACCTCTTCACCGGCCTTGAGGCGATCAGCGGTGAGTTCTGGCTCGGGAGGAATCTGGATGGGAGTGCCGGGCTTTTCGGTCTGCCAGCGGGGCGAGTAGTGCTTGATCCAGGCGACCAGATCGATGCGCTCCTGCTTGGTAAAGGTGTTCCAGGGTGGCATGTTGGAACGATCGAGACCGCGATGAATGGTGTCGAATAAATCCTGGTCCGTGGGCAAAGTGCCGGTTGGGGTCGAGCGGCATTTGAAGACGCCCAGGGTGAAGTCACGCGGCTTGGGGTCGATCCATTGGGCAACTTCGCCATTGCCATCGCCGAGTTCGCCGTGGCAGCCGACGCAGTAGCGCCGGTATGTCAAGGCAGCGCGGTGGGCATCGCCAGTCATGTTGCCGACGTGAGCGGATGCAGCCGGAGTGTTGAGCCACTGCTGCTCCTGGACGGTGGTTACCTGAGCTCCGGCGCTCAGAGTGAGCGCGAGAACAGCAACCGCGACGATCAACAACGTAAAACGCATTTGGGTCTTCCGCATTGCTGTCCTCTCCTAGAAGTCGAAGTCAAATCCCATCAACAACTCACTTGAGTTCAAGTTCTGACCGGGCTGGGGACCAAGGCCGTCATAATGGATCCAGTTGTATTCGTTGTGCCAGGCGAAGCCGGCACGATTGGTCATGAACGGGTTGTAGCGGTACGCCAAAGTGAAGGTGCTGATGTTGCCGAGATTTGAAGCGTTGGTGGTGAGCGCCTGTTGCGACATGCGTTCCAGTTCATAGCGACCGATGAAGATGAGCTGTGGACTGTAGACGTAATGCGCTTCGAAGGTGGCGCCATTCCAACTGGGTGCGCGGGCGGTTGCAGGAAGAACGGTGCCCGGAACGTTGTTCGGAGGGCAAGTCGGAGTCGTTGCTGTTGGAGTTATGCACGTGACTCCGCCGTTGCCATCGGTGCCGATGGCATTGCCGTAACCCTGCCCGAACCATGCGTTATCGGATCCGTGCTGGGTCACGACCTGGAGGTCGAAGTGCGGACCGAAGTAGAACTGTCCTACGAAGCCCACACGCTCGAAACCTTTGTTGCCGATACCGGAGCCAGGGATGGGGATGCCAGCGGAGGTCCGATAGTAAGTCGCCGCTTGGCCAACCATGGCGTACATGCCGATGCGCTGGACACCAAGTTTGCCGGTATCAAACGCCTGGCTGGCAGTGAAAAAGCCAGTGTAGGAGTTCGATCCCAAGGTCAGATTGACGTTGCCGTCGTTAGAACTGAGAAGCGATGCGGAAACGCGGGTGCGATCGTCAACCGAGTGGCCCATGTATTCGAGGCCGAGCTGGTTGTCACCGATCTGGCCGAATATGTTGCCGTCGCCCTGGGGGATGAAGTGGTAGGTCTGGTAAATGCCGCCGTTGCCGGTGAGCGTCAGGATGCGCTTTTCGGAGAGCAGGTTGTCGAGCTCGAAGCGGCCGAGCTTCACGTTGAACCAGGATGACCCAAACAGATTATCTAAGCGGGCCATAACGGTTTCAAAGTGAAAAGATCCGGTGGGATCCGAGGAAGGCAGGACGTAGAACGAGAAGTTCTTTTCCAGAGTGCCGCCGGTGTGGAAGTCAAGACCGCTGAGATCGAAACCGGAACTCTCAATTCTCTCTTCGCCGCTGGGGCTCTGATCCACGGCGACCCGCCCTTCGCTCACCCGGTGCCAAATTGGAGTGATGCGGAAGGTGATCGGCCAGTAGGAGGGGTTCTGCCAGATCGGGGCATCGCGGTCGTTCATCAGTTGGTAGCCGTTGTCTTTAAACTTTTGCCCAAAGTAGTTGAGCATGGGCCAAGACTCGTGGCAGGCCGAACAACGTAAACCGTATTTTCTGGCAAAAGCCGGGATTGCATTGGCTTGTTGGAAAGACCCAACGAAAAGAAACACCATTAGCAGCAAACTGTAGATACACTTCCGATACAGAAACATCCCCTACCTCCTTAGCAGGAAATCCGAGGAGCCGTTACAGCATAATGGCGCATTCCCTGGATGCATTGCACACTACTGCCGACGACGTGACAGCGCCCTTCGCTACGCATCGTTGGACTGCTCATCTTCATGCAGACAGGTACAGCAGAGGGCCAGACAGGCACCCTCCTATTACGGGAGCAAAAACTAACCGTTGTTGAAAACCCCACTCTACGATTAGGTGTATCGGATACACCTTTTACCGGAGTGATGTCAAGAAAAAAACCAAAACCATGCCGTAGGATTGCGACGGGACGCTGAATCGAGCCTGATGAACTACACGGTTTCTGGTACGAGAGGGAGAATCAACTGCATCAACAGGGCGACTACGAATGTTAAGGTTTGCCGGGAGGGTGCGGCGTGGAGTCAGTGGCTGGTGGCGGGGCTGGAGCGTCAGGTTCGGAGAAGCCTTTGAGGCGATTCAAGCCCATGTTGCGAAAGAGTGTTGGCCAGTAATTGCGGAACATGTTGCCGGCAAATCGCCACGCAATGTCTGTTCCCCAGCGGGTGACAGTTTTTGCTGCCGTCTGTTCGGATGGGGGCAGGTAGACGTTGGCGAGGACTTCGCCGGCAAGCGGACCGAACAAGCCAGAGGAGTTGAAAACGTCGCGCTGGGAGTCGTTGGCGGTAACGAACAGGCGTTTTCCGGAGTACTTCACGCTGCCCCAGAACTTAGGGTCGCTTTCTGGAAAAAAACGCGGGTCCTGATGAAGGGCAGAGGCAAATAAAAACGTTCCAAAGAAGCTGGCCGAAGAAGAGCGCGCGAGGCTCATGCCGAAGCGGCCACCGTAGGCACCCCAGCCCTGACCGTATCCCTTGGGAATATCGCGCGCCTGATTGATTGCGGAGCCAACCACCGCGAGGAACACGTATGGCGGCGATATGCTCTGATTCACGAACAAGCGGAATTTGCCCTTTGGAGACAAGGGGCCGGCGGTGGTTGCGATATCCGGAAAGACCATGGAACGATTGGTGGCGTACCCGATGAAGGCAGCGGTGACGGCGGCAGTCTGCGAGGGTTGCTCTTGAGTGGTTTGAGGTTGGGGTGCTTGAGGCAAGGGGGCGTCGCCGGATTGTTGCGCAAGAGAGCAGACAGTGACGGCAAAGGTCAGGGCGAACAGGCTGAGCAACTTTCCGGCGATACTGGAAAGCCGGAAGCGTGGGCTGGCCGTGAGGTTTCTGTGGCGGGAGAATTGAGAAGTCATGGACTAAAGGTCTTCAACTCCCGTGCTGGAGGACGAGAATAAATAGCGCCCAGAAAACTGAGGCCACAATGAGATTCTGGATATTCGATTCAGGTTGCCGTGCTCCAATTGAAGATTATGGCGTTATTAAACTGTACTACGGATTGGGTGAGATCATGAACTGCGAGCCGAGACGGCCCGATTGCGTGGTCCGAGTCATGGTGAGTGAGCGATGAGCGGAGACATCACTTCCCTGCCGTCAATTGCGGCTGATGAGCGAGTTCGCTACGGTGCGGACGCATCGCAGTTTTTCGATGTGTGGATTCCGAGAGAGAGGCCGGTGCGTGGAAGCGCAGTCATGATTCATGGAGGGTTTTGGCGGGCGAGGTACGACTTGTTGCACGCGAGTCATTTGTGCGGGGCGCTGGCGGAGAACGGGATTGCGATGGCGAATTTGGAGTACAGACGAGTGGGAAATCCCGGCGGGGGGTGGCCCGGTTCGTATGAGGATGTTCTGGCAGGGTTCGATGCAGCGAAGAAATTTCTACCGGCAGCGGAGCGATTGGTGGTTCTGGGTCATTCGGCGGGGGGACACTTGGCGCTGAGGCTGGCAGTGGATCGGACCGAAATGCGCGGGGTGGTGGCACTGGCGCCGGTGGCGTGTTTGAAGATGGCCTACGAACTGAATCTGAGTAATGGGGCGGTGATGGAGTTTTTGGGAGGAACGCCGGACACGAAACCAGAAGTTTATGCAGCTGCCTGCCCGTTGCTGCATTCTTCGGGAGTGGGCCGAGCCCTTATTCATGGCACGGATGACGAGACTGTGCCTGTCTCGCTGAGTCGGGAGTTTGTGGGGGCGCGACAGAATGACCGGCCGGCGCCGCGTTTAGCCGAGGTTAGCAATGCAGGCCATTTTGATTTGATCGATCCGCGATCGAAGGCATTTAGTACGGTATTAAAGACTGTTGAGGGGATGGTCGATGCGGCTCCCGGGTCAGCCGAGAATGGCTGAAAACTTTTCGACGAAGCGATAGGCATCTTGAAACGAGTTGTAAAGAGGCATGAGCCCGGCGCGCAGAAGGTCGGGTTGGCGCCAGTCGCAGACAACGCCCACTTCCAGGAGTTGATCGCAGATGGCCCGCCTGGCATCTGCCATGCGAAGCGAGAGTTGCGCGCCGCGACTTTGGGGATCGCGAGGCGTGATGATTTCGAACTTGGACTGGGTGAGGCGGCTGAGGAGGAACTCAAGGTATCCGGTCAGCTCGAGACTTTTGGCGCGGAGTTGAGGCATGCCGGCGGCGTCGAAAAGATCCATGGAGGCGCGCAGAGCAGCCATGGAAAGAATTGGCGGGTTGCTCAACTGCCAACCTTCGGCGCCGGGGGTGGGTTGGAAATCGGGCCCCATCTGAAACCTGATTGATTCATCATGTCCCCACCAACCGGCGAAGCGAGGGAGGGTCCACGCTTTTGCGTGGCTTTCGTGAACGAAGCAGCCGGCGACGCATCCGGGACCGCCGTTGAGATATTTGTAGGTGCACCAGACGGCGAAGTCGACATTCCAGTCATGAAGTTTGAGCGGAACGTTGCCGGCGGCGTGTGCGAGATCGAAGGCGACGACACAGCCTTTGGCGTGGCCGGCACTGGTGATGGATGCCATGTCGAAGAGCTGGCCGGTGGCGTAGTTGACTCCGCCGAGCATGATCAGAGCAATCGACTGGCCTTCGGTTTCAATTAACGATTGAATATCTTCGTCGCGGATGGTGAATTCGCCGCGGCGAGGAGTGAGTTCGATGAGCGAAGAAGACGGGTCGAATCCGTGAAAAAGGATTTGCGATTTGACGGCGTACTGATCGGAGGGAAATGCGCCGGATTCGATGACGATTTTGTGGCGCTGCGGCGTGGGACGGTAGAACGAGACCATCATGAGGTGAAGGTTGACGGTGAGGGAGTTCATGACCACGACTTCCTGGGGCGTGGCGCCGACGAGACGAGCGGTTTGATCGGTGAGAAAACGGTGATACGGGAGCCAGGCGGAGCCCGAGCGGAAATGGCCCTCGACGCCGAGACGAGCCCAGTCGCTCAGGACTTCGTCGACGTATTTGCGGGCGTTCTTCGGTTGCAGGCCGAGCGAGTGGCCGCAAAGATAAAGGCAGTCGTTGCCGTCAGGGGCTTTCGGAAAATAGAACTGATCGCGATATTCCGCCAATGGGTCACGCGCGTCCATTTCGCGGGCGAAGGCTGCGGTGGGTTTGAAGTCGGTCATCGTGCGGGATCCTCTAGCGGAGGCAGGTCGCGCTCGATGAGAGTTTTCGCACGATTCCAGTCGAGGTCTTCGAGGCGACTGATTGGATCGCAGAGTTCGGACAGGATGCGATCCTGAATCTGGCCGCGCGCGGCGGCAACGGAGTACGGGATGCGATGAAAGGTGACCATGGCGTAGCGCGGAATGAAGCGGCCGGGAAATCGGGCTTCCAGAGCCAGTTCTGCGGACTTTCTGAAAAGAAAGCGGGGGTCGGCGACGCGGTCGCGCATCTCGATGAAATTTTCGACGGCCATGTCGGCGATGGCGTCGGTATTCGGCTTGCGAGCCTGTTCGAATTCGGCGAAGAGCTCCGGCCAGCGTGCGCCGTGACGGTCGAGCAAGTCGAGCAAAACGGTGCAGTCTTCGAAGGAGCAGTTCAACCCCTGGCCGAAAAATGGAACGATGGCGTGAGCGGCGTCGCCGAGCAGAAGCACTTTGCCGGCGTGATGCCAGGGGGAGCATTTGATGGTCACCATGGAGCCGGTGGGGTTGGCAAAGAAGTTTTCCGTCAACTGCGGCATGAGCGGGAGGACATCGGGAAAACTTTTTTTGAAGAATTGCGAAACAGTACCTGGGTTGTTGAGATGGTCGAAGCCGCTCTCGCCGGTGAACGGGAGAAAGAGAATGCAACCGAAGGTGCCATCGATGTTCGGCAAGGCGATCAACATGTAGGAACCGCGCGGCCAGATGTGCAAAGAGTGAGTTTCGAGAACGTGACGGCCGTCAGGACCGGGAGGGATGGAGAGTTCTTTGTATCCGTACTCAAGATATTGCTGGGAAAAATTGAAGAGGTTGGTTTTCAGAAATTCGGAGCGAATGGCGGAGGCAGAACCGTCGGTGCCGAGAACGAGTTCAGAGTCGAAGGCGGAAGTCTGGCCGGTTTCTTCGTCGCGGAGGCGGGCAGCGCCCGATTTCAGATCGAAGCCGGTGCAGCGTTGATTGAAATGGATTTTGACGCCATGCTGTTCGGCGGCATTCATTAGCGCGATGTTCAGGGTGGCACGGGAAACCGAGTTGATGACTTCGCTCTCGTCTTTTCCGTAAGGCTGAAATGTGAGATCGCCGCTGATCGCGTGCATCATGCGGCCCTTCATGGGAATGATGATTTTTTCGATCGAGGACCAGATGCCAGCCTGGCGCAGCGCGTGAATGCCGCGGGTTGATAGAGCAAGGTTTATGGAACGGCCGGCACTGATGGCCACGCGGCGCATGTCGGGACGGCGTTCGAAGATCTGAACGTCGAAACCACGCTCGACGAGCGAGATGGCGAGCAGCGGACCGGTGAGGCCGGAACCGATGATGGTGATGGTGGGTTTGGTCGGCATCAGGCTAGTCGGTTTTGCGCAACATGGTGCGCGCTTCCCAAAGCTCAGGGAAAAATTTCTTATCGAGGGTGAGACGAAGATACGAGGCGCCGGCCGTGCCTCCGGTGCCCATCTTCATGCCGATGGTGCGCTCGATCATCTGAATGTGGCGGAGGCGCCAGGAGACGACGAGTTCATCGAATTCGGTGAGGCGCTCGCAGACGTCGATCCAGTCGCGGAAATTGGTTTCGTCCTGGTAGAGATCACGGATGGCCTCGGCGCGCTGGTTGAATTGCTCGGCTTCGGAAGCGGTTGAACTGGGAGGCTTGAATATTCCCAGCGCCTGCAGCGCGGCGAAGAACACATCGCGGAGGGATGGCTGACTCAAACGACGCTGAAGGGTGTTGTGCTCGGCGGGGACGGATTCGTGATGGCGGAGCATTTTTTCGTCCTTGAGGCCGCAGAGGAATTCGATTTCACGGAACTGCGCCGACTGAAAACCGCTGGCCGGTTCGAGCTTGTCGCGAAAGGCGAGGAAGTGATTCGGCAGCATCGTCTCGAGAATGGTGAACTGAGAGACGAGTACGCGCATGATTTCCGTGCAGCGGCGAAGCAGGCGGGCGGCTTCGTAAACCTCGTTACGTTGATCCGGCTTGTCGGCGGTCTTTTGCAGACAACGGACTACGGCTTCGAGATCGTGGATTAGTTCCTTGAACCACAGTTCGTAGGTTTGATGGACGATGATGAACAGGAGTTCGTCGTGCCGTGGGGGTGACGATTGCTCGTGCTGAAGACTGAGCAGTTGAGGAATTTTGAGATAGGAACTGTAGGTGAGGCGCTCCTGCGAAGCAATGTTTGGGGGATGGTTGACGTTGGTTGTAGCCCGTTCTCCCGCTGAATCTTCCTCTTTGAGGCCAAGAAAACGCGCAGCATTTCCGCCTAAAAGTTTTGCTTTCGATTGATTCTGCAAGTTACTGCTGCGAATCAGGTTACCGACGCGCTCCTCTCCGAGGGGAAACGGGTAATCGGAGCCGAGCAGGACACGGTCGTCGCCCATGGTTTGGACAAGAAAATTCAAGGCCGATTGATCGAAGACCGCGGAGTCGACGAGGAAGCGATTGAGATAGTGGGTGGGCGAGAACTCGGATTTGCCACGTGCGACGGGATGGTGATGCCAGGCGTTTTCCATGCGTCCGAGGAGAAACGCGAAACTTCCACCGCCGTGGGCAAAGCAAATTTTTAGATTGGACGGAAGACGATCGAAGGCTCCACTAAGAATCAGCGCGACGACGGATAGTTGGGTTTCTGCGGGCATGCCGACAGTCCAGGGCATCATGTAATTCGGCATGCGATCGCGGGCCATCATGTCCCAAGGGTGGACGAGTACCGCGGCGCCTTCGTTGGCGCAGTGGGTTAAAAACGTGATGATGCCTTGGTCGTCGAGATTCTTTTCGCCGACGTGGTTGCCGATCTGCACGCCGAGGTGACCGGCTTTCATGGAGCGGGTGAGTTCGGTGCAGGCGGCGTCGATATCCTGCAGCGGAACCTGGCAGAGAGACTTGAGACGGCCTTTGCCGCGACTGCACAGTTCGAGCGCAGCGTCATTGAAGATGCGCGCACATTCGAGGGCATGGGCTGCGGGACGCTGGTAGGCGAAAAGGACGGGCGTGGCGGAAATAATCTGCAGATCAATTCCGTCGCGATCCATTTCCTGCAGGCGGACGTCGGGATCCCAACAGGCGGAATAGATGTGGCGGAATTCGCGATCACCGAGCATGATGATGGCCTTGCCGTTGCCGGTGTGGCGGATCCAGGGCCAGTCGGGAGTGCCGAAGCGGGCGGCCAAGTCGGGCCACGACTCAGGAAAAAAATGATTGTGAATATCGATGGTCTGCATGTTTACGGCTTACCCGGATGCACGGTGCCACAATGCTTGCACTTGCGAAGCTCTTCGCTGCTGTTGAATTTTTCAAAGACCGGCGGCAGGTCTTTCACGAGGCTTTTCACTTTTACTTCGGCGCGGTGGACGAGCTGATGGCACGCTGGGCAATACCATTCGAAGGCGTCGACGGCGTCTTCTTCGGGACGAGGCATTTCGATCACCATGCCGATGGTATTTGCGCCGCGCTGGGGCGAGTGGCGCATGTGCTTGGGCAACAAAAACACTTCGCCTTCGCGAATAGGAATTTCGAGTGGAGGCTTGCCTGGCGTTTCCATAATGCGAAGAGAAATGTCACCTTTTAACTGATAGAAGAATTCTTCCGTGGGATCGTCATGATAGTCGCGACGCTGGTTGGGGCCTCCAACGACGGTGACCATGAACTCGCCATCTTCCCAGACCTGGGCGTTGCCGACCGGCGGCTTGAGCTTGTCTTTGTTCTGCTCGATCCAGCCATGCAGGTTGAAGGCTTTCAGCGATTTGATGGATGGCATTTGGACTCCTATTTCTGCGGTTTATAAGCGACTGCTTTGATTTCAATCAACAAATGCGGGTGCGGCAACTGATGGACGGCCACAGTGGTGCGCGCCGGACCATCGTAGTCGAAAAATTCTCCGTAAACTTCGTTGTAACCGGCGAAGTCGTTCATGTTTACGAGATAAGTGTTGATCTCGACAACGTCTTTTAAGGTGGCGCCGGCGCTTTGAAGGATATCGCGAATGTTTTCGATGACGGCGCGAGTTTGAGTGCGAATGTCGAGCCGGGTAGTGCCGAGATGATCGACCTCAGCACCGGCGATGGAGTTGTCGGCGCGGCGGGAACTGGTGCCGGAGACGAAGAGAAAATCCCCTGCACGTTTGATGTGCGGATACTTCCCTCTTGGCGTCGCTTTTCCTTCGAGAACTTTGCTGTCCATAGTCATTTTCCGTCGGCTGCCGTCAGGTGCGAATACAGATATTGTTCAACTCCGAATAAAAATTCAAGGAATGGATGCCGCCTTCGCGCCCGATGCCCGAGAGTCCCACGCCTCCGAACGGAGTTCGAAGGTCGCGGAGAAACCAACAGTTCACCCAGGTGATACCGGTGTTCATCTGGCGAGCTACGCGATGGGCGCGATTCAGATCGCTCGTCCAGATGGAGGACGCCAACCCGTAACGCGTGTCGTTGGCCATGGAAATCGCTTGTTCTTCCGAGTCGAACGGCGCGATGTGGCAGACGGGGCCGAAGATCTCTTCTTTGACGCAGCGTGCGGATTCGGGAAGGCCAGTCAAGATTGTCGGTTCGATGTACGAGCCATTGTCGCGCTTATCGTCGAACTTCGGGATGCCGCCGCCGGTCAAGACCGTCGCGCCTTCTTCGCGGGCCAACCGATAATACGACATCACTTTGTCGCGGTGTTTGGCCGAGATGAGCGGGCCGAGGGTTGTGGTCGCGTCCATGGGCCAGCCGAGCTTTTGCTGTTCGGCTTTTTGCTTCAAAGCGTTTACAAAACGGTCGAAGAGTGGGCGCTCAACGTAAACGCGTTCGGCGCAGAGGCAAACCTGACCGGTATTCCCGAAAATGGCGTCGGACATGCCGTTGACGGTGCTTTCAAAATCGCAGTCGGCGAAGATGATGGCAGCGTTTTTTCCGCCAAGCTCGAAGGAGACCGGTTTAACTCCCGCAGCCGCGGCTTTCATGATCTCCGCGCCGGTCTGGGATTCACCGGTGAAAGTTATCGCATTGACCAGGGGATGGCGGACGAGAAACTCTCCCGCCGAACCAGGACCAAATCCATGAACGACGTTAAATACGCCATTGGGCAGGCCGACTTCCTGCATGACTTCCGCGAGTAGGGTTGCTGTGGCTGGAGTTTCCTCTGAAGGCTTGACGACGACGGTGTTGCCGCAAGCCAGGGCGGGAGCCACTTTCCAGGTGAGAAGTAGTAAAGGCAGATTCCACGGCGTGATGATGCCGACGACTCCGACGGGTTTGCGAACTGCGTAATTGAGGGCGCGCCTGCCATCGGGAGTTTCAGTTTCGAACGCTTCCACTCCGGCTGATTTGATCACGTCGGCGAAAGCGCGGAAATTTGCGGCGGCGCGAGGAATGTCGAGCTTTGACGCCAGGGCAATCGGCTTGCCGGTGTCGGCGACTTCGGCCTCGACGAAGGATTGAAAACGCGCGTCGATGGCGTCGGCAATTTTGGCGAGCATGGCTGCGCGTCCGCGCACACCGAGTTTGCCCCAGTCACTGTGAAGGGCGCGATGTGCAGCGGTTACCGCGGCGTCAACGACGTCTTCGCCAGCTTCAGAAACTTTGGCGATGACAGATCCGTCGGCGGGATTCACGTCGGCAAACTTCTGCTTTCCGGCCACGAATTGGCCGTCGACGAAATTGTTGAGCAGCTTCACGTTATATGTTCCGCTTTTTACTGAACTCGAGGGCCACGGATGGGCCGGGAGCCTAGGGTAGCGTGTTCGAAAATAGTAACAGGCACAGCGGATACTCCGCCAGTGAGGGGATCTCAGGATAGTGGCTCAATTTGAATTCAAATGGAGCCACTACCGATCTCAGAACCTAGGACGAAAAAAAAGCCCAGGCCGTGGGGCCTGGGCTGGTGTTCACAGAAAGGGATGTGGCTAGTCTTCGGCAACCAGGGCATTAATGAGGCCTTGCCCGTTGGGACTTCCCCACCCGGTTACCAGATCGTAGCCCGTAACAGCCGAATAGCTGCCGGAGGTGCCGCTGGTAATGTCGTGGAAGTCGGTGCCGTAGCTTGCGCTCACACCGAAAGAATAGAGATACGGGTTAATGAAACCCAGAGTCGGAAAACCGTCCGTGGCCAACTGCTGATTGGCCAGCGCGACATAGCCGGCCCACATGGGCGCGGCGAAGCTGGTGCCGCCGTACTCGTTCGCGGTGCAGGTGGTTTGGTCGGCGCAGACGTAGAAAGTGAAGTTAGCATTGGCCGAAACGTCGGGGCCGTTGCGCAAGGTTGTCGAGCCTTTGTTGGAAGAATTAATTACACCCGAAAGCTTTTGCCACGAAGGAATGGCGATGCCATCGGGTGAAATGCCGCCGCCACTGTCCACCCAAGCTGTCTCTGACTTCCACGGTCCAGCGGCGCTGGCGGTGGTGAGATCGGTGCCACCAACGGAAACGATGTTGGCATCGTCGGCAGGCCACGCCGCCGCGTCGCCGGTCTTCTTCCAAGTGGAATCGTCACCCGAGGCCACGAAGAAGTTCTGGCCTTGAGCCGACATCTTCTCGAAGTAGGGATCGAGGGTTGATGGGTCGGCCGGCGTCCATCCCCATGAGCAGCCGATGGTGGTCGGCAGCGGGCTGTGGGTGGTCATGGCGCTGATGATGGCGGTGTCAGTTGAGCCAATGTACATCACCAGGCTGGCCAGGCCGGGGGCCATGCCGAGCGCCTGCGTCATATCGAGAGTTTGCTCGGTATCGTCGCAGCCTCTCCGCCTTCCGTAAACGCAGCTGGTGCTGGTTCCGTCGGTCGAGAGCAGTGTGATGGGGACGTTGTTAGTCTGCTTTACGTTTTTGTAATAGGTGGTCAGATCGGCGAGGTCGGTACCGAGGTATTCGAGCAAGCCAAGGTTCTGGCCGCTTCCGGTGAGAGCGGTTCCACCGTAATAGGCGGCGCGCATGTCGCTACCCAGGAAAGAGGATGACGGACCGGAACCGGTGGTCGCGTGCTTTACGACCTGGTCGGGCGAAATGCCGTGGGCCTTGGCGTAGTCGCTCTTCTTCACATACATGGGATGCGGGATGGAATAGTTGTCCAATCCCGAGACGTGCCAGAGGGGGAACGGCAGGCCAGTGCTGGGCTCGCGATCGGGACCGTAGAAGGTGCGGTTTTCGTAGGGATGCCGATAGGTCAAAAGCTGAATGTGAAAGGCGGATTCGATCGAAGCCACGGAGCCGCGGACCTGAACTTCCATACCGTCGCGCGATCCACCGACGACGACCATGCCATGGTCTTCTACGTATTTGACGACGGCATCGTAGTGTTCTTCGCTCGGGCCGAACCGCTCAGTAAATTCGGCCGGGGTCAAGAAATGTTTGAACTCGGAGCTGTTGGGATTTCGCAATTCGGCCAGGAATCGATCAAGGCCGGCCTGGTCACGCACGGGAAGGACGACGTCCAACTGCATATTCCGTTCTGCAGAGAGGTGGCCGACTTGTTTTGCCTGACCGTTGAGAACGGCCTGGCGGACGTGGCGAGTCATGAAGCTTTCCGCAAGACCTGCGGTGGCGGCGGCGAAAACGAACGACGTTAGAACCATCAGCGAAATACAGATTCTCCGATTCACAATTCCTCCTTAAAGGTTTTGAGTGTTACGGCACGTGTGGTTCAAAAACCAACTCACTCTACACCGAGAATGCAATGTTGAAAAGAAAAAATCACGAGAGCAGACTGCGTCCTGCAAGAAGTTGCATAATTGCGTGGCTCGGTACAGGAAATCGGGTATGGTCGTTCGCCTGTAGGCATGGTGCCCGTGTCGAGTCAACCATGTAGGTCAGACGCAGATTGGGATAGGCGCGGGAATTCTTCCCAGCGTAGAATCGGTTTTCGGAAGATGGCAACGGATCTCGAAATCGCATCCCGCAAAGTGATGTCAGTAAATCCCGCAACAGCAGAGATTTTGCGCGAGATTGAATGTGCTTCTGAGCCTGAAGTTCGGAACGCAGTAACGCGAGCCCGCGCAACTCAAACAGCGTGGCGCGATCTTGGCGTCCGGCGGCGGGTTGCGGTGCTGAAAAACTTTCAGCGACTGCTAAACGAACGTAAAGGCAACGTTGCTCGTGTCATTACCCAGGAGGCCGGCAAGCCATATGTCGAGGCGCTGACCACGGAAATCCTGGTTGTTCTGGACGCTGCCCGCTTTTACATCGAAAATGCATACCGACTGTTGCGGGACGAACGACTGCCGCACGGCAATCTGGTGGTGAAGTCGAAGGTGGGAAGAATCGTCCGCGAGCCTTATGGCGTCATTGGAATCATTTCACCGTGGAACTATCCATTTTCGATCCCTGCCACTGAGGCGCTTGCCGCGCTGGTTGCCGGGAATTCGGTGGTGGTAAAGCCATCGGAGTTCACATCTCTGGCCGCGCTCGAGTTGGCTGACTTGCTTCGCCGGTCGGGAGTTCCGAGCGATGTTTTCCAGATTGTCGTGGGCGACGGCGCAACCGGGGCAGCGCTGGTTGCGTCGGGGATCGACAAGCTGATCTTCACCGGAAGTGTGTCTACCGGAAAGCGAATCGCTCAAGCGGCTGCCAGTCGCTTGCTTCCCGTCGTGCTGGAGTTAGGTGGCAAAGACGCAATGATCGTGTTGGACGATGCCGACGTAGACGTCGCTGCCAGCGGTGCCGTATGGGGTGCGTTTATGAATGCGGGGCAGACATGCCTCTCAATCGAGCGTTGCTATGTGCAGCGCAAGCTGTACCAGCAGTTTCAGGAAGCTTGCGTACGTAAGACGCAGCAGTTGCGTGTAGGGGATGGTATGAACCCCGAAACCGACATGGGACCGATGATTCACGATCGACAGTTACGAATCGTGGAACATCAGGTTGAAGATGCGCGAGCCCGCGGCGCTCGGATTTTGACTGGCGGAATGCCCCTGCCGGAGCTTGGACCGAATTTCTATGCTCCGACCGTGCTCTCCGACGTCAATCATGAGATGGAAATCATGCGTGATGAGACGTTCGGGCCGGTCTTGCCGATCATGCCGTTTGATGCGGAAGAAGAGGCGATCCGGCTGGCGAATGACTCGGAATATGGATTGTCCGCCAGCATCTGGACGCGCGATCATGCGCGCGGCATGCGCATCGCCCGACAGGTCGCCGCCGGAACGGTCATGGTGAATGATGTAGTGTCATGTTTCGGGATCAGCGAAGCGCCACACGGAGGCTTTAAGGCGAGCGGCCTCGGGCGAACGCACGGCCGCTTCGGGCTCGAAGAAATGGTCCGCGTCAAATATATGAACTATGACCTGCTGCCGGGGATCAAAAAGCCCTGGTGGTACGGTTACGGGGAAAACGTCGCTCGCCCGATCGAAGGTTTTTTGGATCTGCAATTCGGATCTACTTTAGTCCAAAGGCTGCGAGGCGCAGCGCGGTCTATTGCTCTTGCATTCCGGAAAGCGTTGTAACCTCGGCGCCGCCACTTGTTACGAAATCCGAACAAAACAGCTTGCCGCTGCGATCGCAGCGTGCCGTAGGTTTATCTTGACTGAGTCACGGTCAGGCGTGACACTCTTGGGCTTGAGTTTTGTTTTTTTTTGCGACGCTCAAGAGTGTGAAAGGAACGTCAATTCAATGATCGCCGGAATTGATATATCGCATTACAACGGCGCAATTAATCACGCGCAGTTGGCTGCTGGCGGAGTTGTGTTTGCGTACGTCAAGGCGACTGAAGGCCAGTTCACCAAAGATCCGCTCTACGCAGCAAACTACGCCGGGCTAAGTCAAAATCAGATATTGCGCGGCGCCTACCATTTTTTTTATCCGCAACTGGATCCAGCAGCGCAGGCGTCAAATTTCTTGTCGGTGGTCACGCAGTTGAATCCCGGGGACCTTCCGCCGGTGCTGGATGTTGAGATCAGCGGCGAACAGAGTCCGCAAGCGATTGCGGCGGCAATGCAACAATGGCTGGATGCAGTCGAGGAGGCCCTGGGCCGAACTCCGATCATCTACACTGCGCCCGGATTCTGGAATGTGGCGCTGAGTGGGGTCACAACGCTCTCCGGATATCCACTTTGGGTAGCGGAATACACAACCAGTCCTGCGCCGATTATTCCAAACGGTTTCAGCAGCTATGTTTTTTGGCAATACAGCCAGTCGGGATCGGTATCCGGCATCAGCGGAAGCGTGGACATGGACTGGTTT
>DASVWZ010000126.1:0-3060 GCA_036392935.1 Terriglobales bacterium
ACGTAGGAGAACGCCAGCAGATCTTGCGGCTGTTGGTCAAAGAAATTCTTGTCGACGCCAACAGCCTTACGATTCGCCACTCGATCCCCATTCCGCCAATCGGTTCTGGTTCCAACAATGCGCAGCCGCCGAACTCTACCACAACTGGAATCTCCCAAAAGCCACATTATCTTTTGCGTTCGGGGAGTAGCATCACCGCTGATCGCCAACGTGTACCTTCATTACCTCTTCGATCTCTGGGCTGATGTCTGGCGCAAGAAAGTGGCAAAGGGCGACGTAATAATCGTCCGTTATGCTGACGATCTTGTGGTGGGCTTTCAGCACCGAACGGAAGCTGAGCGTTTCCTGAGAGAGTTCCGGGAGCGACTGGCGAAGTTCGGCTTGGAATTACATCCGGACAAGACTCGACTAATCGAGTTCGGGCGGTTCGCCGCTCGAGACCGGAAGCAGCGGGGGGAGGGAAAACCAGAGACCTTCACCTTCCTGGGCTTCACCCACTACTGTGGGCGACGCCACAAGAGCGGAACCTTCACCGTATGGCGGATCACTGCGAAGAAGCGAATGGTTGCGAAACTCAAGGCCATCAAGGTTGAGCTTCGACGCCGGATGCATGATCGCATGACCGAGGTCGGTGCTTGGCTCCGGAAGGTTGTGCTGGGCTATTACCAATACCACGCTGTTCCCGGGAACACGACTCAGTTGCGTATCTTTAAACTTCGCGTGTGCAGGCTATGGCGGAGTGTTCTGGTCCACCGTAGTCCACGCGCAAAGATGCGGTGGGAATGCTTCACCCCAGTCTTGAACCGGTGGATTCCTCCACCCCGCGTTCTGCACCCCTATCCCGATGCACGCTTTTACGCCACTCATCCTTCCTAAGAGCCGTATGCGTAGACGCGCTCGTACGGATCTGGTGCAGCGAAGCTAGCCCATGTTCGTCACTGAGAGGGTCAAAAGAGGGTTAAGTCCTTTCAAATCAGTTTAGGCTATGGCTGAGTTTTCACTACATTTTTGAATTCGTAGCGGCTCCAGACGCTCGGGCAGTGTCATTTTCAGCTGGTGCAGAATCCTTTGCTGCTGCTCGTCGAGTTGGGCGATGCGTCGTAGCCAGATCTCTCGTCCTTCTACCGTCGGCAGCACGATGTCGACACTACGAATCTCCGCCAGCCGTTTCAGCGTTTGCGCCGGTGAATACTCTGACCCACTCCGCTTCAGCAGGTGCTTGAGCGTCACCTGCAGTGCATAACCCAGAAACGCCACCAGCACATGTGCCTTCACCCGCTTTTCCAGCTGATGAAACAGCGGCCGGATGGCCAACTCGCTCTTGAGCGTGCGAAATGCCGCTTCGACTTCCGTCAGCTGCATGTACTTTTTCCAGAGATCGGCAGCACCGTTTACGGTCAGATTCGTACGCAGGAGATAGGCTCCCTCTCGCGCTTCCAGCCATTGCTGCTGCTCTGGCTTCTGCCGCCAGACCAAGCGTGGTCCTTCTTTGCTATCCTTCACCGCCATCTCGTAGAGGTCCGCCACTTGTGGATGCGAAGCTTGAATGCGGCCCAAGCACAGAAGCATTTTGTCGCGGTCTTTCAGCTTGCCTTCCACGATGCGCTTTTCCAGCCCCGCCAGCGCTTTTTCGATCTTGGCCACAAAGCGACTACGGATAGCTTTCTCTTTCTCCTTCCGTCCGGTCGTGCGGCACAGGATATAGGTCTCTTCGCCGCCCGGAATTTGGATCTGCTTGACCTCCACTTCCGGTCGGATCTTTTCGAAATCATCCTTGAGCAGTTCCTGTTCAAACTGC
Source organism: Terriglobales bacterium (assembly GCA_036392935.1). GTDB lineage: Bacteria > Acidobacteriota > Terriglobia > Terriglobales > Acidobacteriaceae > DASVWZ01. The sequence continues at coordinate 1,799 of DASVWZ010000126.1, forward strand.
TTCAGTTTGCTGCGCGCGGTGCCCACCAGATACTGTCCACCGCGCTTGCGGATGGCCACCAGGTTCTCTTCACTTACCACCCCGCGGTCGAAGATCCACACCCGGCGGGCCTTTCCGTGCTTGCGTTCCACGGTGCGCAGAATCGCTTCGACAGTGGAAACATCGGCGCGGTTCCCGTCGAATAATTCGTAGCTGAACGGAAAACCGTCCTGATTGACGATCAGCGCCAATACCAGTTGCTCGCAATCGGGGCGGTGATCCCGCGAGTAACCCCGCCGCATCAGGGGGTTCGCTTCCGCTGTTCCTTCCACATACGTGCTGGTCAGATCGTAGAGCAACACATCGAACTCCGCCTGGAATAACTCGCCGAAGCGCTGCTTCAAATGTTGTTCGATCTTGGTCTTCAGCGGCAGTAGACGATCCAGGCAGCGATACAGCCGCGTATCGTTGATCTTGCCTGCTTCGATGTGCAACAGATCGTCCAACGCCGTGGAGGGATACCAGTGCTGTTCCACGGCCAACTCACTGCCCGGAGCGCACAGCCGGTTGATCGCCAGTACCGCGGCGACGCGAGACCACGGTACATCGGCGCCATCCACGTCGAGATGCTGCGCAAAGAACTCAGCCAGCCCCAACTGCTTCCATAATTCCAGGCCCAGATAACAGTCGCCGAATCGGCGCGTGCGCTCCACCCGGACCTTCTTCACCAACACCCGGGCTACATTCGGATCATCGGGCACTTCTGCTTCGGAGGAGAACAGCTTCAGTTGGGTGCTTTCCCCGTGCTCGTTGAAGACCTCGATGGTCTTTTGCCAACGCGCATGAGCCGAATCGTTCAGCTCCCCGAGATAACAGAGTGTGCGCTGTCGCGGGCCATCCGCCGTTCGAATGGTCTCCACCAGCGACCAGTATCCGTGTTCCTTGCCATCCTTATGGACGCGGAGCTTTCGCAGGAACATGCTGGCAATCTGTCACGGTTGCAGAACGCAAACAAGGGGGTAGGTTTTCACTACATCTACCTTCAGAGCACGCGCCGTTGACCGGCAAGAACTTCCCAGCAAACTACCTGCGAAAAAATCAAAAGGTGCAGTTTAGTGACGAACTTCGGCTAGTACCCACATGGACGGCTAGCGGTAATCAGGACTTTGCCGGTCCTTGTTGTCTATAATGCGCGCATAGCGGTCGAGCCGTTGCTCGCCCTGGCTGGGCACTCCAGATTCAGGAGGCACCCGTGCAGACACTTTGGCAAGATTTAAGCTTCG
>DASVWZ010000127.1:0-3291 GCA_036392935.1 Terriglobales bacterium
AGAAATATAAACTTGCCAACCGTGTCTTATTTACCCCCTCCAATTTGATATTCTGAATATATAGGGTAAATTCAGGAATTTAGCCGGCTGCGCACCGGTCAAATCAGAACAACTCATTTGTTTTAAATATTTTACGGCCGATTGGCCGCGGTAAGCTCTTGATTCTAAAGAGCGCAAAAATTAACTCGTTTGTTTTCTAGATTTTGCAATATCTCCAATGTTATCTAGATTTTAGCCTCCTCGCCGCTTGTAAGTTGTTGATTCCAGGGATAGGGGGGAGGGGGGGTAGTGTAACCAAGTAGTAAACAAAATGATAGCCACGGCTGGAAAAAAAAACATGGGAGTCCGTGGCCGAAATCGGTGCCCGGCACCCATTCTCGCCACGTCTAAAAAAAAGCGGCCTCATCGGCCGCTTTTTTTCCGAAGCTCGTTCGGTCACAGCATCTTGACGCTGTCAATGTGGATCGAGTCGCCGCTCACCGTTCCGGTCGCGGCAATGTGATGGCCTTCATGACCCTTGACCACATCAGGGTTGTCGATGGTCAGGATTTTTTGATCTTTATCGGTGACGATTACGGCCTTGGCGCCCTTCGCCAGGCATTTTTGCATGCAGGCTGCGTGGCTCGCGTTCGCGCCTTTTGCGCCGCACTGTGAATCACTCACAATACCGTTCACCGTATCAGCGGCGAATCCGATTCCACTCATCACCAACAGGAAGCACACTGCAAAGCCAGCCAGTAAGATTTTTTTCATAGAGTCCCCATTTCGGCAGATTTATCCTCCGCCCTTCCAAGCCACATCAGAGGAATAAGCCGAATATAGCATACGATGCGGGTGACAGCAGATTTGGGTGCTTAGGCACGACCTCGCAGTCACGGAATCACAACTACGCGACGGCCAGGATAGTCGCGTTGCCAGGCGGATTCGATCTTGGTCAGCGGAACGCGCACCGTGTCGATCTGAAGAGTTCCGTCGGCTGCGTGCATAAATACTTTCTGCATGGCATCAGCCAGAATCTCACGCGATGGAATACCGGCCGTTCCCATGATGGTGATGGCAGTGCTGCGCAGCACCGCAGCGGGCAGCGCAATGGTTGCGCCCGCAGCTTCACCGACCTGTACGTAGCGAATCTCGGTTTTGATCTCGGCGAATTCCTTGTTGGTAATAGCGGCCAGAAACGCCTCTGCCGCCGCGCCCCAGACGTAGTCGATCACCACCTGAAACCCGGACTTGCCAGCCTCGCGAAGAAACGCCTGCTTGAGTTCTTCGGGCGCCGTGTCGAGGCGAATGGCAGCGTCCGCGCCGAGTTTGGATAAGGCATCTAGAGCCTGAGCGTTTCGTCCTGCCGCGACCACGCGCGCGGCGCCTAATAGCTTGGCAATTTGCACCGCCAATCGCCCAGTGACGCCCGTTGCACCGAGGATCAGAACATTTTCGCCGGACGCAACTTTGGCCCGAGCGGCGAGCGTGAGCCATGCGGAAATCGCGGGATTGGGCAGCGCGGCAGCCGTTTCATCATTTATGCCATCGGGGAGCGGGAAGGCGAAGGCGTTGCGTACCGGAGCGAACTCCGCCATTGCACCGTAAGGAGCGCGCGCTCCGCCAAACAAGACGCGTTTGCCGTCGAGAAGCAGGCCGACTCCGTCAAGTCCACATACACACGGCAGTTGGCGCGGACTGGCGTAGTGGGAGCCAGCGGCGATCTGCCGGTCGACGGGCTTCAACGAGGCGGCAACGACACGGACCAGGGCTTCGCCGTCGGCAGCAACCGGATCGGGAAAGTCTTCGCATCGAGGCGCTTGTCCGAGCGTGCGCAATACCGCAGCTTTCATAACCTTTTTGACAGCCGTTAGAACCCTTCCACGGTGGTTACAGGTTCTTCTTCGTCCAGTTATCGATCTCTGTCAGCGCCTTGTTCAGGTTGTCCATGGAGTTGGCGATACTGAAGCGCAGATAGCCTTCGCCATAGGCGCCAAAGGCAGTGCCGGAAAGGCACGCCACACCAGCTTCATCGAGAAGCGCATCGGCCAGTTTCTTCGACGGCCATCCGGTTTTGGTGACATTGGGAAAGACGTAGAACGCGCCCTTCGGCGAGCGGCAGGAGAATCCCTTGATCTTGTTCAGGTCGGCAACGAAGCTATCGCGGCGGCGCTGGAATTCGTCGCGCATGTGATCGACCGAGCTTTGATCGCCACGGAGGGCTTCGACACCGGCGATCTGGGTGAAGCTGGCGGTACAGGAGTTGGAGTTGGTCATCAGGCGCGTCATTTGCGTGGCGAGATCGGGACGCATGACGCCGTAGCCCATGCGCCATCCCGTCATCGCGTAGGTCTTGGAGAACCCATCGAGTAGGATGGTGCGCTCTTTGAACCCAGGCAGCGACATGATCGAGAAATGGCTGCCTTCGAAGATGAGCCGGGAATAGATTTCGTCGGAGAGGATCATGATGTTGCGGTCGCCGATGGCTTCGGCGACTTGCTGAACGTCCTGCTGGGTCATGACGCCGCCGGTGGGATTCTGCGGCGAGTTAAGGATGATCAGCCGCGTGCGGTCGGTGATGAGGCGCTTGAGTTCACTGACGTCCAGGACGAAGTCGCGCTCTTCGTGCAGTTGAATCGGCACGGCTTTGGCGCCAACGTAGTTGATCATCGACTCGTAGATCGGAAAGCCGGGATTGGGATAGATGACTTCGTCACCGACGTCGGTGAGCGCCAGCATGGTGAAGAAGATGATGGGCTTTCCACCGGGAACGACGACGACTTCTTCGGGAGTGACGGTCACGCCGCGCGAACGGCTAACATCGTCGGCGATGGCCTGGCGCAGTTCGAGCAGGCCGGCGGAGGGACCGTAGTGGGTCCAGCCATCGCGGAGGGCTTTGACGCCGGCGTCGACGATGTTCTTTGGAGTGTCGAAATCGGGCTCGCCGATTTCCAGATGAACGATCTGTTTGCCCTGGCGCTCGAGTGCTTTGGCCTTGTTGAGGACTTCAAAGGCGGTTTCGGTGCCCAGACGCGACATGCGTTCGGCGAGATGAAGCTCGTATTGGGCGGGCTTTTCGAGCGTGGAAGCTTTGGGCATGCGGTGGTCTCCAGGCGCGGCTGGCGCCAGACGGTGCGGTTCTAGTATGCCATTTTCCGGGCGATGGTGAAAATGCCGAGGAGAAATCCGGAACTCAGCCGCCGAGAGCGCGGAGCAGCGGCGATCAGGCGGGTTGGACCGGATCTGGCGGGATGGGTAACGATGGCAGCGGCGGGGAAGCGTCGGGTTGACGGAAATAACGCTTGATGAACA
>DASVWZ010000128.1:0-3399 GCA_036392935.1 Terriglobales bacterium
GAGTTAGTGATGCTGCAGGCAATCGCCAATCTCGGAGGCTGGCTGCTTATGATGGGGCAACACGACCGTTCGGAGTCGCTGTTCTACTACTTCCGCATCGAAGATCAGGTTCCTGAAAACCACTTGTTACGTTTGATCGACCGCTACGTCAGTTTCGACTTTGTGGGGGAGAAGTTGCGCGCATCCTACAGCGAAACGGGGCGACCGTCGATTGATCCGGAAGTGCTGTTGCGGATTCTGCTGCTGGGGTATCTCTATGGCATCACCAGTGAGCGGAAGTTGCTGGAAGAACTGCGCATGCACTTGGCGTGGCGCTGGTTCACCGGACTGGGCTTCGATCAGGAGATCCCGCATCACTCGACGTTCTCCAAGAACCGGCATGGCCGCTTTCAAGAGTCGAACCTGTTTCAGGAGTTGTTTGAGCGCATCGTGGAACAGTGCATTACCGCGGGTCTGGTGGAGGGCGAGCAGATGTCGGTCGATGGCAGCTTCATCATGGCGAACGCGAGCCACCACAGTCGTATCCCGCGAGAACAGTTCACGGAGGCAGCGCAAGTGAACTATGGGGCGCGGAAATACCTGGAAGAACTAGAGCAGGAGAACGGCGATGGCGAGCCCCTCCATCAGCAAGACAAGGTGTCGACCAGCGACCCGGATTCGACCTACCTGACCAAGGGAAATCGGGCTGCCGAACTGGGTTACTTCGATAACTATCTGATCGACAATGAAAGCTGTGTGATCGTAGGGGTGCAAGCGACGGCCGCCCGTTTGAGTCAGGAGAGTGCGGCGGCACGCGATATGATCGATCGCTACTGCGAACGATATGGTCGGCGGCCCAAGGGGGTGGCAGCCGATAACACCTACGGCAACGGGGAAATGCTGCAATGGCTCGAGGAACGCGGGATTACACCTTACATTCGCGTGAAGGAAGGTCCGAACTCGCCCCCGGATCTATACGGGATCGAGAAGTTCACATACGTGCCAGAAGAAAACTGCTATCTCTGCCCCGCAGGCAAGCCCCTGAACTACGTGGGGATAAATAAACGAAACCGTGCGCACCGGTACTACTCGACGGTTAAGCGCTGTCGAGGATGTGAGCAGAAGCCGCAGTGCACGCGCGGCCAATTCCGTACGATCGGAATCCATACCTGTGACGCGGCGAGACAGAAGGCCTATGAGGTAGCCAAGACCCCGGAGTTCGCTGGGGCGCTACGCAAGCGACGGAAAGTGGAGGCTCTGTTCTCGGAACTAAAGAACCTGATTGGATTGCGGCGCTTGCGCCTACGCAGAATCAAGTTCGTGCGTGAGCAGTTTTACCTGGCTGCCGTGGCACAAAACCTGAAACGACTGGTGCGGTTCCTCAACATGAGAACGCAACCAGCGATGGCAACCACGTAAGAAACAGGCTACCGCAAGAAAAACACGAACCGGAAGAAACTTCCCTGAGGGAAAACGCGTCGTCGAACCGAGTTTTTCAACACCAACTCGCGATAGCACTCATCAACAAGGTTTGAGTTACTTTCGCAAAAAGGCCCGCCGATCTGAAGAATCGGGAAAGAAAATTAAACAGATGGAGACGTAAATTACAAAGGATCCGACATAAAGAACGGCGAGAAAGGAACGACGGATAAGGTCAAAAGGAAGTAGTCTGTTCCGGCGTGAAGATCAGAATGAAAGATAACTTTTCCGTCGCCTCACGTTTCGGCCTGTTCAAAGGGATTCTGCCAATTCAGGGCAAACAGACCCTGAAGGATGCAGTTGCCGGCTTCCAACTGGCGGCGATGAACATTCCTCAAGCGTTGGGCTACACCAAGATTGCGGGAACTCCCGTTGTAACAGGGTTCTACACTCTGCTGCTGCCGCTGTTGGCATTTGCAGCGCTTGGCTCTTCGCGATACCTCGTCGTAGCTGCTGATTCCGCCACAGCTGCCATCCTTGCCGGGGGATTGTCACCCTTGGCGCCAATTGCCAGCCCGCATTATATGGCACTGGCCAGCATGGTCGCACTCCTGACCGCTATTCTGCTGCTATTAGCTCGTGTTCTCAAACTGGGCTTTCTGGCGGACTTCCTCTCGCAAACCGTACTCGTTGGTTTCCTTACGGGAGTCGGATTCCAGGTCGGAATCGCCGTACTGGGAGAAATGCTCGGTCTGCAGATTCAATCGCGCCGTACCGTAGTTCAACTGATCGAGGTGATTCGCGATCTTCCGCAGAGCCACCTGCTGACGGCAACGCTCTCAATCATTGTCGTTGTAGTTGTCTTCTTCAGCGCAGGCTTCGCTCCCAAACTTCCTGGGCCACTGGTCGCAGTTGTTGCGGCCATCTGGGCAAGCGAAATGTGGGGCTTTGAGGGTCGAGGCGTGGATATCGTGGGCCCGGTGGCCGGAGGACTGCCCCATATCGGGCTTCCCGAGGTGCATGGGCACGAGATCCTCAGTGTGATTGGATTGTCTTTCTCTTGTTTTGTGATGATCGTAGCCCAGAGCGCGGCTACTGCACGTTTCTACGCTGCGCGTCACCAGCAGCAATCAGACGAGGACAGGGATCTTGTTGGTCTTTCAGCCGCCAACGCAACCGCCGCTCTGAGTGGCACGTTTGTCGTCAACGGCAGTCCGACCCAGACTGCCATGGTTGAGAGCTCAGGCGGGACCAGCCAACTGGCGCAAGTCTCCACGGCCATCGTGGTCGCTGTCGTTCTTTTGTTCCTGACGCAGCCGCTTCAATATCTCCCGCGCTGCGTGCTCGGCTCCATCGTGTTCTTCATCGCAGTCCGCCTGATCGATATTCGAGGTCTCAAAGATATTAAGCGCGAAAGCCACGGCGAATTCGTGTTGGCGGTGATTACTGCTGGCATTGTGGTGCTCGTCGGAGTTGAACAGGGCATATTGACCGCTATGGTCTTGTCCCTTCTCCGAGTCGTGAAACACAGCTACCGTCCTCACACCGGTGTGCTGGTTGCGGATGAGCGCGAAACATGGCGGTTAACTCCAGTTGTCGAAGGAAGCATTACCGAGCCCGGGTTAACTATCTATCGCTTTGGAGCTTCGCTTTTCTATGCCAATGCAGGGCGGTTTTCTCAGGAGGCTCGTCTAATCGCAGGGCCCTCGCCTTCAAAGATCCGATGGCTCGTCGTGGATGCTGAAGCCACCACGAATGTCGACTATACCGCCGCACGCATGCTGCGGCAGCTTCAACCTTACTTGTTGCGCCAGGGCGTCCGATTGGTTTTCGCAAGAGTGGATGCTTCATTGCAGGCTGATCTCGTTCGTCACCGCCTCCTGGATGTAATCGGATCGCAATTCCTATTTCCGCGCCTGCATGAGGCAGTGGCGGCTTTTGCTCGGGAAGAAGAGTCGGCGGAGCGAGCGGCACACCAGGGGCAATCACCGGGGCAAACAG
>DASVWZ010000129.1:0-12922 GCA_036392935.1 Terriglobales bacterium
GATCGCAACCGCCATAACGCTCAACATTCCCACCAGCCCGAGCGTCAACACCACCATCGAGATCAACACCTCGATCAGCGTGATGCCCTGCTGCCGCTTTTGCTCCGACCGCTTCATCACTCGTACCTCCAGTAGTACGTGACGCCTAACGTGTCCATGCGCCAGCCGCGCAGTCGCCCCGTCGCACCGAACAGCGTCAGCGCCCGCGCGCTGTAGTTGTCGCCGGTCCGGGCCACGTACACCACGCCGTTGTTGTAATTTCCAGCAATGTCCTGCGCCGATCCATCGGGCATAAAGTAGATAATGTTCTGGACTCCGCCCGCCACGCCTTGATCGAAATCAATGGCGGTTGCGCCCACTCCGAAGCCATTCGGCGTCATGGGAAATACCGTCTGCGAGGTGGGGAAAGTCGGCAGTGTCTGGAACGTCACATCGGTCGGCAGCCAGTAGGTGTTGATTATGTTTCCCGTCGACGACTGCGTGATGGTGACCGTATTCGGCGCCACGGCATTGTTCAACGTAACGTAGTAGCCTTGCCGCTGCGCGATCGCTGTATCTCGGGCGATCCGCATCGCCGTCAACGTGGTGTTGTAAGCCTGGTTGACGCGGCCTTCCCTCAGCGCCGGTTGCACGCCCATGGTGATGATCATGGCAGCGACTAGAAACACTGTCATCGAAATCATCAGCTCCACCAGCGAAAAGCCCCGCATTTTGCCTCTGCTCATCGCTAAACCCTTGTCGAACAACCTCTTAAGTGACGGTCGCCCGTACCGGCAGTCGGGCCGCCCAAAGCGGCCACTGCCGCCCGGACAAGCCCTCTCCATTGCCAATCGTATGGAGCGGCAAAGAGCACCGTCAAAGCACGAGAGGTCGATGCCCAAAATGGCCTTTTGTAATTGAACTGGTGGGTGTGACTAAGGTGTGACGAAGGTCATGCGCCCATCGGATGCGGACGCGCAGAGACTTTCCTTAAACTACGCTCCTTTTGCCTTCGCCAGGTTCTTTTCCGCCTTCATTCCCCGCTTGCTGGGCACGTACGCGCAGGATCGCTGATCGTAGTGATGCATCTGGCAGCTCCCGCACATGTGCACCTGATGCACCGTGCACAGCACCACCGGCATTTCCGTTCCACACAGATCGCAGCCGCCGCGCAGCTTCTTCTTCGGCGCAGCTTCCGCCGCGGCAGCCGCCGACGCCGGCAAGATCGATCCCTTCAGCGCTCCGGCTTTCAGGTACATTCCCAGCCCGGTGATCATCGCCCCCGCACCAAACATGCACGCCGCCATCACCAGCGTGTTGCTGTCGGATTTATCGCGAAACGCCTCCGGCAACATGCAAAGTGCAATGAACATCATGAAAATGCCCGCTGCTGCCAGCCCCGTGGTTGCCTTCGATGACATGCTCTTCCTCTCGCGGATCGCCTCGCTTCGCCAGGCTTCCGCCGCGGATCAAACTCTGTTAACCAACCGCCGTTAACCAACCGCATTAACTCAACCGCCGCCCGCCCCCAATACTTTGCCAACTTCCGGCACGCTTCCCGAAACATAGACCATACCGGTCATCGAAGCGAGATGACCAAAGTCACGGCCTGCCTCACGGCCCATGACGCCTGTAACGTGATCACATCGTTCTCTTCGCCTAACATGATCCTGTGAGTTCCTCTGCCCTCCTTTTATGTGGCGACGCCGAAGCCGTCCAGATTTTCACCGGCATCTTTCACGAACTCGATATTTCCGTCGAATGCTGCGCCGATCACGCCCAGGCCCAGGAGCGCATTGCCGGCCACAAGTTTGATGTGCTGATGCTCGATTGCGCCGGCGATCCCAGCGCCCTGCGCCTGATTTCCGCAGCCCGCGACTCCCAGCCCAACCAGAGTTCGCTCGTGATCGCTATGGTCGGAAATCCCGCGCAATCGGCGCTGGCCTTATCAGCCGGAGCCAACTATGTTTTGTTGAAACCGGTATTGCAGGAGCACATTGCGCAAAGCCGTCGTGCTCAGGGCACGCGCGCCGGAGAGGAGCGGCGTGGCCGCCCGCGGGTCAAGGTCAAGGGCAATGCCAACGTCAGCTTTGCCGCCCGCGACTCGGTCCCCGTCGAAATCACCGACCTTAGCGAATCCGGCGTCGCCGTCAAGTCGGCAGTCCAGTTTCCGGCTACGGGTAAAGTTTATTTTCAGTTCTTCTTGCCCGGAGCCGATGGTCCAATTCCCCTCTCCGGTGAAGTCATGTGGCAGAACGCGCAACGCAGCGGCATTCGCTTCGCCAGCGTGCCACAGGCATCCCAGCGTGCGCTCAAAAAATGGATGGAAGCTCAATCCCCGGTCGCACAGATCACGGCCCCGCCAGCGCGCAAAACTTCATCATCGGAAAATCAAAGTGAAAGCCTCTCCGTCCGCCTGTCAGCCCGGCTGGGCCTGCTTCTCGCCAGCGGCAACACGCGCCGCCTGCTCCCTCGCTATCCCTGCCGCATCGGCGCGGAGGTTTATCGTTCCACCAGCCGCGTTCCCCAACGCTGCAACATCACCGATCTCAACCACGAAGGCTGCTTCATCGAAACTTCGCAGCCGTTTCCTGTGAACACAGCTCTTCGCCTACAGGTTCGCGCACAGGGCTACCGTCTTTCTTTGGAAGGCCAGGTCCGCATCTGCCATCCCGGGACTGGCATGGGAGTGAAGTTCACTGCGCTTCCCGCCAACGAGGCCGCGCAGTTGCAGCAGTTGATTGAATTCGTCCAGTCGCAGCCGCAATAGCGGCCGCAACTTTCGTCCACCCGCCTCAGGCGTTATTGCGACGTCCCGGTTAGGAGGCCGTACACCGTGACTCCCGTCCACCCTCCTATATATACTTTGCCGTTCACAATGAGTGGCGGTACGAACTGGCCGGCCCAACCAAAATGGTCCCGCGTCCCCGCCTGGTAGGAGTTATACAGTTCAGTTTGCAGATTGCTGGCGTCGTAAGCGTGCAGGATGTTGTGCACTTTGTCGTGTTCGATTGCCCATACAATGCCGTTTTCGCTGCCATTGGCCGAGACGCTCGGTGTGGCTCCGGGATTCGCATACACCGCCGTGGTTATCGACGTCGCAGTCGAATTCAACAGCGCCTGCGAAAATGTGAACTGCATCATGTTGTATCCCTGCGGCGCGTAATACAGGCTGCCGTTGAAATACGCCGGCGCTCCATAGATTCCACCCGGCAGCACGCCATCGAGTTCCTGATAAATGGTGTCATTGTCGGGGTCGAACTTCCCCATGTTGGTGGTGTCGGCCAGGTAAATGTTCGTGTCCTTACCAGCCCCTACCGCCAGATGGCGCACAATCCCCTTTGCATCGGTCATCGGCGGCAGCACCAGCGCGCCGCCCGACCCCAGATCGATGTCCTTCTTCGACTCTATTTCCGTCTCCGACATGGTGAAGTAATCCTCCACCTGAAGTTGTCCGCGCGCCGTTGAGAGTTTGATGAACGCATTTCCGTAGTCTCCTTCGCTCGGAAATCCTTGCCCGTTCAACTGCGTGTCGAATGTGCCGTTCCCATCCAGAACAAAAATGTTGCCGTTGTCCGCGGCCATTCCCCCGCCACCCATCCAGATCGCCCCCTGGATTCCGTTGGGCGTTATATTCAGCACCTGGGTCTGCTGCAATGTAGTCGCGCTGTAACCGATGATCCATCCGGTATACGGCTTGATGTCGCAATGCGAAGTCCAGGTGGTATAAATGGTCCCGTCCAGTGCCAGCAGCGCCGACCGCTCCATATATTGTTCCGGAACGAACGTTACGCCTGACCCCAGGTTCGGAAACGTTGCCGACACCGTCGTCGGTCCGTCAAACTCCTCCGTCCCGGTCGTAACATCGAGCGCGTGCAGGCGGTGATAGTAATTCCCACTCATATCCTGGCTCATTGCTACCAGATAAATCGTGCCGTTCGGCCCGGCGGTGCGGTCGATCACCGGCGTCGACGTGACCCCAATCAGCGGAGTCGTGGCAAAGCAGTTGAGCTCAATCGCTGTTGCCGCGGTTTCCCCCGGTTCCAGCAACGAAACCTGCCACAGCAGGGCGCCGTTGTCCGCGTCGAAAGCGAATGCGCTGGCATTCTCTGTCGCCGTGTAAATGACGTTGTGCACCCCCTTGTTCGGGATCGAAACCCCCTCCAGGTATAACGGTTCGCCATCGATTTTCCCATCCACCGGCATCGAGAACAGCTTGCCGAATGTGGCCACGTTGACATTGAGCGGAGTGAGAATCGTCTCGTGCAGATTTTGCCCCGTCCGTTGGGGGTCGTTGTGGTACGTCGTAATATCGTTGGCCATTACGGCACTAATGCAGGCAAAAATCCCGCATACGAGTGCCACTAGCCATTTCATCTGCGCGGATGACGGCTGGAACCGGCGTGAATGTCCGAAGCTCCTCGGCTCCGCCAACTTTACTTCTGCGCGAAAAAAGGCGATCATCGCCGCTCCCTTTGAACCATAAAATTGATACATCGAACCCTAGGGTGATATGAAACGCCCGAGTGAAATGGGGGACGGGACGCAAGAGTATCCCAGGCCGGTGGATTACGCAAGCAGATTCTGGGAGAGTTTTCCACTATCGCCGATAATGGATGTAGGCCCGTGCCGTGAGGATGGTCGCGCCCGGTCGCGAGAGAAGGGAACAACTGCGCCACTGCTTCAGATCTGTTGCAGGCCCGCTTCTAGCTTCACCGCTTGCCGGAAGTACTCCAGCGACTTCTTCAGTCCCGTTTCCAGATCGATCTTCGGCTCCCACGCCAGCAGCGTCTTCGCTTTGGTGATGTCCGGCCGTCTTTGCTTGGGATCATCCACCGGCAGCGGCTCATGCTTGATCTTGCTCTTCGATCCGGTGACTTGGAGAACCTTTTTTGCACACTCCAGAATCGTGAACTCCGTCGGATTTCCAATATTCACCGGCGTTGCCTCGTTGGCCTTCGACAGCCGCACGAACCCGTCGATCTCATCACTCACATAACAGAAACTTCGCGTCTGGCTGCCGTTGCCGTAAACCGTCAGATCCTCACCCAACAACGCCTGCTTCATGAAATTCGGCACCACGCGGCCGTCGTTCAACTGCATCCGCGGCCCATAGGTATTGAATATCCGCGCTATCCGCGTATCCACTTTGTGATACCGGTGATAGGCCATGGTCAGAGCTTCGCTGAAGCGCTTTGCCTCGTCATAAACCGACCGCGGCCCGATCGGGTTCACGTTTCCCCAGTACGTTTCTTTCTGCGGATGCTCCAGCGGGTCGCCGTAGCACTCCGAGGTCGACGAAATCAGGTACTTCGCCGAGTATTTCCGCGCCACCTCGAGCGCATGCAGCGTCCCCGCCGACCCCACCTGCAGTGTCTCGATCCCATGCTTCATGTAATCGACCGGGCTGGCTGGGCAGGCAAAATGAAACACGTAATCCGCCTTGCCGCAATCGAACGGCTGGTTGATATCGATTTCGCGGAATTCGAAGCGCGGCTCGTTGCGCAGGTGCTCCAGGTTGGCCAGCCGTCCGGTGAGAAGATTGTCCGCCACCACCACGGAGTATCCCTCCGCCAGCAGCGCATCGCAAAGATGAGACCCGAGAAATCCCGCCCCGCCAGTGACCAGCGCCCGCAGGCTCATGAATTCCCGCGTTTCCTTGCCGGCACAGTTTCCGCCGCGTCTTCCGCCGCCACCAGCGGCCGCCCCATGCTGTAGTAGGTAAATCCTTTTTCTGCCATCGAAGCTGGATTATACAGGTTGCGCCCGTCGATCACGATCGGCTCTTTCAACTGCCCGCTCATCCGCTTCCAATCCAGCCGGCAGAATTCTTCCCATTCCGTCAGGATCAGCAACGCATCTGCCCCTCGCGCTGCTTCATAGGGGTTGCTCGCATACTCCACTCCAGTTTTCAATACCAATCGCGCCCGCTCGGTCGCGGCCGGATCATACGCGGCGATCTGGCACCCCTCCTGCAAGAGTCTTTCCACCAGTGCGATCGCCGGCGATTCCCGAATGTCATCCGTCCCGCCTTTGAACGCCAATCCCAATACTGCCAGCCGTTTTCCTCGCAGCGTCCACAGCGCGTTTCGCACCTTCTTCACAAAAAGCTCGCGCTGATCTTCATTAATGCGCATCACTTCATCCAGCAGACGGAATTCGTACCCTCGCTCCCGCGCCACTGCCCGAAACGCCTTCAAGTCTTTGGGGAAGCACGATCCTCCATATCCAATGCCCGCATGTAAAAAGCTTGGCCCGATCCGGTGATCGCTGCCCATCCCTTCCCGCACTTCCTCAATGTCGGCTCCCACGGCATCACACACCGCTGCCACAGCGTTGATGTAGGAGATTTTCATCGCCAAAAACGCATTGCAGGCGTGCTTGATGATCTCAGCGCTCTGCGTGCTGGTAAGAATCATCGACGCGCGCGGCTTCGCACCTTCCGGACCCGGCACTGCGTCCTCACGCCGGTAGTAGCTACCATCCGTCATCGGCGCATAAATTTCCCGCAGTACCGCCGCGCACCGCTCGTTGTTCGCGCCTACCAGAATCCGGTCGGGATACAGGAAATCCGCCACCGCCGTCCCCTCGCGCATAAACTCCGGGTTCGACGCCACATCGAACTGGTCCGGCGCGGCCGCATTTCTCAGCAAAATCCGGCGGATCCATTCGCTCGTATACACCGGCACGGTGCTTTTCTCGACCACCACCTTATATCCCTTGATCGCCTTCGCAATCCCCCGCGCCACTGTCTCTACATAAGAAAGATCCGCCTCGCCATGCTCCGTTGAAGGCGTGCCCACCGCAATGAACACCGCCTTGCTCTGTTCCACTGCGCTCACCAGGTCTTCTGAAAACTTCAGTTTCTTGCCGCGGTGCCGCGCCAGCAGTTCAGGCAAAAGCTTTTCGTGGATCGGCACCTGACCCGCCTCAAGCGCGGCCACTTTTTCCCGGTCGTTATCCACCAGGATCACCTCGTGGCCCAGGTCCGCAAAGCACGTCCCCGCCACCAGTCCCACGTATCCCGATCCTACTACTGCAATTTGCATAGACCTGCCGCCTCCAATGGCACTGAATCAGTCACCAAGTGCCCACTTTAGCAGATTTCCCCAATCCCACTCTGTGATGCAGCGCACTTGCTACCAGTGGAAAATCTCAAAATGGATCGTCGATCCGCCGTCGCCGCGCGCCAACTCCGCCGTTCGTACCATCTCCTTCGCGCTCACAGCAGTTTCATATTGCAAACACCCTGCCGTAGGCATAGAATCGGTCAAATTTTTCGCAGCACAGATTTTCAAAGATAAACGCGCGGCGCGCCACGCCCTCAAGGTGTTGCCGGCATGGCGAGCTGCAACTTGAGGATGGTGCTATGTCAGGTTCTCGCAAGCTTGCTGTTCTGTGTGTCTGCTTGGTTCTCTCCGCTGTCTCCGCGTTTGCCCAGGGCGGCGCCACCGGCGCCATCAGCGGCACCGTGAAAGATGTTTCCGGAGGCGTGATCACCAACGCCCAAATCAACGTCATCAATGAAGCCACCGGACAGGTTGTCCGTCAGCTCGCCACCAACTCTTCCGGCCTTTACGCCATCACGCTTCTGCCTGTCGGCACCTACGCGCTCGAAATCAGCGCTCCCGGGTTCGCCACCACCAAATTTCCCGGCATCGTCCTCCGCATCACGGAGACCGCCAGCTTCGACGCCATCCTCAAGCCCTCGACCGTCAAGCAGATCGTCGAAGTGCAAGCCGAGGTCAGCCCGGTCAACACCACCACCGCAACCACCGGACAATCCATCGAAAGCGCTACCATCAACAATCTTCCGCTCGCCACCCGCAACTTCCAGCAACTTCTCGCGCTTTCGGCCGGTGCTTCGTCCGATATCAACGACGCCGCCCAGCTCGGCCGCGGCAATGTCTTCATCCACGTCAACGGCGGCCGCGAGGACAACAATAATTATCTGATCGAAGGCATCTCCGCCTCCGACTACGCGTTCGGCGAGCTCACCTACACCCCGCTTCCCAATCCCGACTCCATCCAAGAGTTCAAGGTCTCCACCAGCCTTTACGACGCCAGCCAGGGACGCAATGGCGGCGGCAACATCAACGCCACCCTCCGCTCCGGAACTTCAAAATTCCACGGCGACGCCTGGGAGTACTTCCGCAACACCGCCCTCGACGCTCACGATTATTTCCTCGGCAAAGTCACCCAGCAGCAGAACATCTTCGGTGGCGACTTCGGTGGTCCTCTGGGATCCCAGGCCAAATTCGGCTTCTTCTATGTCAATTACCAGGGCACGCGCCAGCGCAGCGGCGATTCTCCCGGCACTTACATCAACACCATGGTTCCAGTTTTGCCGGTTGACCGCTCCGAGGCCAGCCTCGAAAGCTACTTCTTTCCCGGCGGACTTCCCACCGGCGTCAACCAGATCGATCCTGTCGCCCTCTCCGTCCTCAACCAGAAAGGCAACCAATTCGGAAACTCGCCCGGTGGCTGGCTCTTTCCCACCGTCCCCGGAACTCCCGGCCTCACCAACGGCGCTCTCAATCTCGGCCCGCTCATTCTCTCCCACGCCGGGCAATATACTGAAGACCAATTCGTCACCAACTGGGACCGCGACTTCCGCGGCGGCAGAGACCGCGCCGCCATTCGCTTCTTCTGGTCCAACGGTTACACCTACGAACCCTTCGGCGCCGACTCCTTCGGCATTCAGACCGGCGGACTTCCCGGTCCCAACAACCTGAATTTTCCGCTCGCCATACCCCTGCACGGACGCTTCGGCAGCGCCACCGAGACTCATCTGTTCAGCAACTCGCTGGTCAACGAATTCCGCTTTGGCATCAACATCATCAGCGACAAGCTCAACAACCTTGCTCCCATTACCGGCGCCGACGTCGGCATCAACCTCCCAACCGCCAATCAGGATCCCAACATGTACCGCCTGCAGTTCGGAACCTGGGCTTTCGGACCTTATCCCACCCAGCTGCAATCCGCTCTCTCCGACAATTTTGCCTGGATCGACACGCTCAGCTGGACCAAAGGTGCCCACCAGTTCCGCTTCGGCGGTGAAGCCGACCGCGTCACTCTGCGCCGCAGCCTGCCCATTGCCAATAACGGTCTCGTCTTTTTCGCTCCGCCGACCTTCGGCACTGACTTCCAGAGTTTCCTCGTCGGTTCGCCCTACTTCGGCGAAGGTGGAGGCGGTCTCGGCAACCACGACTACCGCATTCCCAGCTATTCCTGGTTCGTGCAGGACGATTGGCGCGCCACCAGCCAGCTCACGCTGAATCTCGGTCTGCGTAATGAGTTCATCGGCGCACCGTATGACTTGCTTTGCCACACCGGCAACACCGACCCCAACCTCGCCAATATCACCGGCCAGCCATACGTCTATCCGCAGTGCGTCAATAAATTCGGTCTCAGTGGGATCACCGGCACGCTAAATAAAGCCGGCCTCAACAACGAATACGCCACCGTCTTCGAACCACGCATCGGAATGGCCTACGACCTCGGCGGCCATCACACCACATCCATCCGTGCCGGTTACGGCATCTACTCCGTCCGCGAAGATCTGGGTGCAGCTGATAACCTCGCCATCACTCCGCCCACCTATCCCTTCGGCGTGAACTTCTTGCCCGCAGTTCTCGGCACCTGTCTCAGCAAGGCCAACTGTCTTTCCGATCTTTTCGCCGCCAACAATGGGAGTCCGGCATTCAGCATCCCCGGCATTCCGCAAATGGGTGCGCCGCCCACGCAGGCCTATGTGCCCACGGCCGCTCACTTTACCGGCTTCGCTCCCAGTTGCACGCTCGGCAATGGCATGCCATCCACCTTGCCCCAGCAGTGCGGCCCCGGTTTCACCGGCAACGTCAACGGACTGATCCAGCTCTCCGTTCCCCTCCACTGGATCGTCGGCACCACCCAGCAGTGGAACTTCAGCATCCAGCACGAAATCGGCCGTAACTGGTTTGCCGAACTCGCCTATGTCGGCACCAAGGGTTCGCATCTGCGCTCCACCTACGATCCTGATCAGGCCACCTACGCCACGCCCGCGCACCCCGTCATCCTGCCATACGCCTGCGGCGGCGGCCCCGGCAGTTGCAAAATCGAAGACTCAACCGCCGAAAACGTCAGCGCCCGCGCTCCTTATCTCGGCATCGCGCCCTCCGACTACGAAGAGTTCGCCGGCAACTCCGACTCCAATTACAACGCGCTCCAGGCCACCGTCGGACATCACTTCAACAAAGGCCTTTACTTCCAGAGCAACTACACTTACGCGAAGTCGATCGATAACGTTTCCACCGCCTCCGTCGCC
Source organism: Terriglobales bacterium (assembly GCA_036392935.1). Lineage (GTDB taxonomy): Bacteria > Acidobacteriota > Terriglobia > Terriglobales > Acidobacteriaceae > DASVWZ01. The sequence goes on from DASVWZ010000129.1 coordinate 10,286, forward strand.
TTCGTCACCCGCGTCAACGATCAGACCGACCCCGAAGCATCGCGCGGCCTCTCCGACTTCGATCGCCGCCAGCGCTTCGTCACCAGCGCCGTTTACGACTTGCCATTCTTCGCCAGCGCCACCGGCGCCAAAAAAGTCGCGCTCGCCGGATGGGAAACCACCACCGTCATTATTCTTCAGTCCGGCGAACCCTTCACCGTCTACGATCCCGCCGGCGGCAGCGCTTACGCGCTCGCCAGCCCGTCCTCAACCGCGACCTTCGTCCCCGGATTCTCCTGCGGCAATGCCTATTCCTCCGGCAGCATCCACCAGCGCCTTGGCAACTGGGTCAACGCCGCCGCCTACCAGCCTGACCCGCTCGCCACGCTCTCTAACGGCGCGCCCAGCGACGCCACCCTCTACGGCAACACGCCGCGCAACTGCCTGATCGGACCGCCGCAGAAAAACGTTGACTTCTCCGTCGGCAAAAGTTTCGCCTTCACCGAGCGCCAGAGCCTCCGCTTCCGCGCCGAGTTTTTCAACCTGTTCAACCATCCCTCGTTCGCCAATCCGGCCGCGCCCGCCGTCGGATCGTCCCCCGGGACCGGTCTCGCGCAGATCACCAACACCGTCGGCACTCCGCGCCTGATCCAGTTCTCGCTGAAATACTCGTTCTGAGGATGAGTGAGGAAATTGATAGAGAGAAATCTGGGGTTGCCCCACCCTTATCGCGCTCTCCGCGATAGGGTGGGGAAGCGGTTCATATCGGGGAACGACCTCAGTCGTGCCGTAGTCGGCCGTCAACCGTTGTCATTCTTCGCGAAGCGAAGAGTCTTCTGCCTTCTTACTTCTCACTTCTGCCGTCTGCCTTCTCACTTCTACCTTCCATACGTTCCCATCACTTCGGCCTTCGCCAGCACGTGCCCCTTCATCGCTTCTTCCAGTTCCTGACGCCGCGCTCCCGCTGGCAAATCGATCTTCGTATCCACCGCATACAGCCTGAAGAAATACCTGTGCGCCTTCCCCGGCGGCGGACACGGCCCGCCATACCCCACCTTCCTGAAATCCGTCATCCCTTGCCGCGTCCCGTCCGGCAGCGTCTTCGCCTTCAACATGTTCTCCCCGAGCCCCATCGCCTTCAGCGGAATGTCCCACACCACCCAATGCGTCCACGTTCCCGACGGCGCATCCGGATCGTCCGCAATCAGCGCCAGCGCCTGCGTGTTCGCCGGCAACCCCGTCCACGACAATGCCGGAGACATGTCCGGCCCATCGCAGGTATATTTTTTCGGAATCTCTCCGCCCGCCGCAAACGCCGTCGTCGTGATCGTCAATGTGCTTGTTGCATTACCCTGTGCCAAAGCCGTGCCCACCCACCCCAACATCAGAACAAAACCAATCGTGCAAACCGTTCGTTTAATCATGTCGAGGATTTTACCCCGAATCCGCCCTTGTGGAACTTCGTGTCCCTCGCGGTCAATGAACTTCTTCGCGTTCTTTGCGCGCTCTCCTTTGCGTCCTTTGCGATCTAAGATTTTCGCAATGCCTCACGATTCCATCCGCGCCATCCGCGTATATCCGCAGCCGATTTGTTTTTCTCCGCACCTCTGTGCTCTCTGTGGTTAGCGATTTTCCAAAGTCTCCTTCTACAGTCCGCCCGGAGTCGCGACGCTCTCACTCCTGCACTCCGCCTTCTCACTTCTGCATTCTGCCTTCTCACTTCTGCCATCCCTACATCCCCAGTTCGCTCAACCCCGCATGACCCTCCGGTCGTCGCCCCAGCGCCCATCGATATTTTCTCTGTTCCTCTGTAATCGGCAGATCGTTGATCGACGCATGCCTCACCATCATCAGTCCGTCTTCATCGAACTCCCAATTTTCATTCCCATACGACCGGAACCAGTTCCCGGAATCGTCATGCCACTCATACGCAAACCGCACCGCAATGCGGTTCTCCGCGAACGCCCACAACTCTTTGATCAGCCGGTAATCCAGCTCCTTCGTCCACTTCCGCGTGAGGAACGCAACAATCTCCTCCCGCCCATGGATAAACTCCGCCCGGTTTCTCCACCGCGAATCCACCGTGTACGCCAGCGCCACCTTCACCGGATCGCGCGAGTTCCACCCATCCTCCGCCATCCTAACTTTTTGTATCGCCGTCTCCCGCGTAAACGGGGGCACCGGCGGCCGCGTCGTCGTGTCAGCCATAACTCACCCCGGCCTTCGATTCTACAACCGCCCGCTGGTGCTCCACTCATTCGCGTTCTTTGCGAATGAGTGGGAAATAATCCGCACCCTAACCATTGTCATGCTAGAGCGCCGCACTTCGGCGCGAAGCATCCCTCTACCCGGAACGACCCCAAATCTGCAATCCCAGGGCCACGGCCCTGTTTCAGTTTTGTAAAATTCTAGACATGGAAAAAGATCTTGCCCAAGTTGCCTTGAAACTCTCGCTCGATTCGGCCAAAAGCTTAACGACCTCGACGTGGTCCTGCGAAAAGTTAAGGACCGTGACGAAAAAAAACGGCTGCTGAAATGCCTCGGCGTTGTAACGGCCGAGGTTAACTTGGTGCGCTCAAGCAACCATGGCTCGGAGGAAAGGAGCCGAGCACATGATGATTGTAGGTTGTGATTTACATACGCGGGCGGGTGCCCCGG
>DASVWZ010000130.1:0-1961 GCA_036392935.1 Terriglobales bacterium
GTCTTCGGCTCCGGTCGTTGGAACGCGACAGCGAATGAGATATTGTGCGTGCCGACTGTGCTGTCGCGCAAGATCAAGTCTCTTCCAATGCAAGATGAGCCTGAAGGGGAGGGGAGATTCCAACACAAGATGAGCCTGGAGCGGATGGCATGCTGAGGATTGACCATCCATGTGCACGAAGCAGAGAAGCTGAGCCTGGAACAGATCCAGGCTTTTCTAAACGCCAGCCAAGAGATTCGCTTCGAAGGCCAAGCCCGAAAGCAGATTTATCGCTGGATCGAACAGGTGCTCGCCCGGCAGGAGTACCACCAGCAGAGCCGCCCAGCGCGGGGTTTGTTACGCACCTATCTGACCAAGATGACGGGCCTGAGCCGGGCGCAAGTGACCCGGTTGATCGCGCGCTATCGAAGAAGCGGATCGCTCGAGCCTGCGCCCTACCGCCGACATCGTTTTCCGCAGCGCTATACTCGCGCCGACGTCGAACTGCTGGCTACCGTCGATGCGGCCCACGAGAACCTGAGCGGTCCCGCCACGCGCCGCATTCTGGAACGGGAATACCGCCACTACGGCAAGCCCGAGTATGCGCGGCTGGCGACGATCTCGGTGGCCCATCTCTATCACTTGCGGCAACGGCCGCGCTATCGGGAACGTCGTCTCTCCTACACCAAGACGCGCCCCACGGCGGTGGCCATCGGCGAGCGGCGCTGTCCCGATCCGCAGGGCCAGCCCGGCTACCTGCGGGTGGACACCGTGCACCAGGGCGATGCCCCCGCCGGCCAAGGCCTCTACCACATCAACGCGGTGGATCAGGTCACGCAATGGGAGATCGTCGCCGCCACCGAGCGCATCAGCGAAGCCTGGCTGGAACCGGTGCTGTGCGCTCTGCTGCGGCAGTTTCCTTTCCGCATTCTCGGCTTCCATTCCGATAACGGCAGCGAGTTCATCAACCGCATCGTGGCCCGGTTACTCAACAACCTGCTCATCGAACAAACCAAAAGCCGCCCCCGGCACAGCAACGACAACGGACTGGCCGAAACCAAGAATGGCGCCGTCATCCGCAAACACCTGGGCTACGGCTATATCCCAGCTAGCCACGCCGGGCGCATGCAGCAGTTCTACACCGCCTACTTCAATCCCTATCTCAACTACCATCGTCCCTGCGCCCAAGCCGACGTCACCTTCGACGAGAAAGGCCGTCGGCGCTGCCTCTACCGCCGCTATCAGACTCCCCTGGAAACCCTGTTGGCCTTGCCCAATCCGGCGCAGTACTTGCGCCCCGGACTCACCCCCGCCGTCTTACAACGTATCGCCGCTACCCGCAGCGACACCCAGGCCGCCGAACGCATGCAGCAGGCCAAACGCCGGCTCTTCGCGCCCTTGCGGCGGTCGGCGAACGGGCCGTGGAAATGACGGAACCGGAAAATCCCCAAAAACAAAACCGGGGATTTTCCGTTTCCTTGGAAAGCGCAAAAAACAAAGGCGCGCTTTCCACATTCCCACCGCCCCGGCTACGGCTGTTAGATTGATTCAGAATCCAAACCCGAAAGGAGCTTCCTCCACCACCGTCCAGACTCTTCCCCAGGCTCATCCTTCGATTGGAAAAGACTGGGGATCGTTGTTGCGCGAGTGTTTGTCGCGGGCACCTCGCCCGCGAAGAGGGCGTCGCCATCTACTGCATGGATTGTGCGGGGGAACCGAACGAAAAAGTAAAACTCGGGGGAGCGGCCTACTCTTGGCTTTCCAACTCAATCTTGATGACGTGGATCTGGCTCACTTTCGTGTCCAGTGTGCCCGTGATCTTTACCTTCTGCCCCTCAAAACCGTGAACGAGGTCCGGGCGATCGAGTCGGTAAACTTCCTTGCCCGCTGACAACACGAGCGTACCTCCCAGATGCTCGATGCAATACGTCGAACATGTATTCGACGTCCCGCCCATTGCCTTCGATTTCAGCATTTCCTGG
>DASVWZ010000131.1:0-27887 GCA_036392935.1 Terriglobales bacterium
GGCGAAGAGCCCGCGCTGCATTTTTGTTTGTAACGGAGGCGAACGGTTAGCCTGAAACTCTTGCGGCAATGGCCAGACGCGGCAGGTGGGCGCGCTTTCGTTTGGAGGCTTGCCACAGATCGTACTGCGACTGCATTCCGAGCCACAGTTCGGGGCTGGTGCCGATTGCTTCCGACAGCCGCAGCGCCATTTCGGCAGAGATTCCGGCGCTGCCGTTGAGGATGCGCGAGAGGGCGACGCGGGTTACCCGCAAATGTCTGGCTGCATCGGTTACCGAAATATCGCCGAGATAATCCCGGAGCACCTGTCCGGGATGAGGCGGGTTGTGCATGCGCATGATAAAACTCCTTAGTGGTAATCGCGATAATCCACCAATTCTGCGTCCTGGCCGGCGAACATGAACGTCAGACGCCAATTGCCGCTGACCGTCACCGACCAATGGCCTTCGAGGTCACCATGCAAAGCGTGCAGCTTCCAGCCGGGAGCGTTCATGTCCCCTGGGCTTTTGGCGTTGTCCAAAGCGAACAACTGTTTCCGGAGACGTTCCGCATGATGCGCCTGGATTTTTGCCTTGGAGCCGGTCCGGAAAAACTGTTCGACGCCTTTGTGCCGGAAGCTCCTGATCACGTGTATAGTGTATAGTATCAGTATACACAATACAAGAAAAGAACCCGGCCACGCAGTCACATAGTAGGATGCAGAAGTTAGTCATTTGAACTGAATATGCCCACGACCAGTAAGAAGGATTACTACGAAACACTCGGGGTAAAGAAGTCGGCGACGGCGGACGACATCCGCAAAGCGTTCCGCAAGCTGGCGCGAAAATACCATCCAGATGTAAACCCAGGGGACAAGTCGGCGGAGGAGAAGTTTAAGGCGATCTCCGAGGCCAATGACGTTCTGAGCGATCCCAAGAAACGAAAAATATACGACCAGGTCGGATTTTACTCGGACAACATCGATCCGGCGACGGCGGAGGCTTACGCGCGCGCGGGTGGCGGCGCGGGAGGATTTCCCGGCGGAGCCGATGGCGGACGTGGGCCGGCAGGTGCAGGTCAAGGGCCGAGGGTAGACTTCAGCGGCTTTGATTTCGGCGATCTGTTTGAAGGTGGTGGACGGACGCGGAAGTCTTCAGGTGGCGGCGGCGGGTTTCGGGATGTGTTCTCGGGAATTTTCGGCGGGCGCGGCGGGGCTGAAGAAGAACCGGAGCCGGGGTCAGACCTCGAGTATCAGGTGAATGTGCCGTTCTGGAGCGCGATTCGCGGAACGGTGATGCGATTGAATATAGCGCGTCGCGATACCTGCGGCACTTGTCATGGGCAAGGCGAACTGGAAGCTCCGGGAAAATGTCCGGAGTGCGATGGGACGGGGCAGGTTTCGACGGGCAGCGGGCGGATGAAGTTCAAGGTGACGTGTCCACGATGCCACGGGACGGGGAAGAACTTGAATGTTTGTCCGACGTGCCATGGGGATGGCACGATCGAAAGAAATGAGCCTCTGGAAGTTCGGATTAAAGCCGGCACGCGTGATGGGCAGAGGATTCGCGTGGCCGGAAAAGGAAATGCCGGGACGCATGGGCAGCCGCCGGGCGATTTGTACGCGGTGATTCGGGTGGGGGAGCATCCGGTGTTTCGGCGCGAGGGCGACGATATTTATTTGACGGTGCCGATTACGACTCCTGAGGCCGCGCTGGGGGCGAAAGTCGAGGTGCCGACGATTGATGGGCGGGCGCAATTGAGGATCCCGCCGGGAACGCAATCGGGGCAGAAGCTAAGGCTGCGAGAAAAGGGCGTGCCTTCGGCCACGAAAGAAGGCGCTCGGGGAGATGAAATTGTTGAGGTAAAAATTGCGGTTCCCATGCCACGGGATGAGCGGACGAAAGAACTGCTGCGCGAGATGGCCAAGCTGAATCCGGAGGACCCGCGGGCGGAGTTGTGGAAGGATATTCAGCGGCCTTAGCTTTGGCTCCCTTGCGATGCGGCGCTCTGCGATTCTCTGTGCACTCTGTGGTTAGGCTCTTCCCGAATTGAGAAAAACCAAAACATTTACCACAGAGAACACAGTGGATCACAGAGAAGGAGTCAAGAGTTTAACGAGAGTGGAGGCCCAGCCCAGTTCGTTAACCCTTGAGCTTTAGCTTCCCTTTGTTTTCTTCCAGGAATTCTTTCAGGCGGTCGATGGCTTCGAGCAGGCGCGTCCACTGCTCGTAATAGAGAGTGACCGGGAAACGGCCGAGGCCGTAGACGCTGACGGCGCCCTTTTCGCTCACGCGAAATTCGAGCGAGCTGGTACGGGGAGCTTTTTGCTTCTCGAGTTCTGCCACTCGCGCTTTCAATTCTTCATAGGATGGTTCTGCCATAGTCACGCCCTCGATTGGGAATTTAATGGTTCATCATAGACGGAAGACGGCGGCATTCGTCAAGGACGGGCGACACATGCCGTGAATAAATTATTCCAGAAACGTCTTCATGCAGAACAGACTGCCACCGGATTTTTCGAATTCCGAGGTCGAGACGACCACCGGCGTTAGACCTTCCTGCCGGAGGATTCCATCAAGGCGCGCGGTGGCGCGAGGCGTGAGGAATCTGCCGTTGGCTACGACGCCATTGAGGATGAACTGCAGGGCGTCTTCGCGGGTGAGTTCATGGACGCGCTTGAATCCGTTGCGAATTTCGGCCAGCGATTCAGGCGAAAATGCGCCGGGATGGATGAGGACAGCATCGGAGTTGAGTGGGCAGAAGCAGGTATCGAGATGGTAGCAATATGGGTCAGTGAGTTGGAGGGGCGTGACCGGAAATCCGATTTCGGCCATGGCTGCCGCGAAACGCTCAACACCGCCGCGGGTTGAGCGAAAGCCATGGCCGGCCCAGATGCGGGAGCGGTCGGGGTGCCAGATAAGATCGCCGTGGCCTTCGAGATATTCGCCGCCCAAATCCGCATCGATCACGCGATAGCCGTGCTTCCTGAACCACTCGACGTAGTGTGGAACTTCTTTCTGGCGGGAGGGGTAGCGCATGCGGCTTGGTACGATAAATTTTCCCAATTGTGGATGACTGCCGACAAATACCTGATTCGCGGCAAAAACCATATCGTCGAGATTGGGCGCCGGGTCGATCGTCTCGACGGTCAAACCTGCATCCTGGAAGGCCTTTCGCAGATTTTCCCATTGGCGCTGTGCCAGGGTGCGATCTATCGCCACGCCCATGTGGGGATTCTTGACCTCCCGGACTTCAAAGAAGGTTGGGGGACACATGAGTACTCCGAGCATACGTTGATGATATCGTCTGCAAGCAGAGCGGGCCACCGCCACGACGAACCCTCGTCATCGACTGACGCTCTCTCGGCACTGTTCCAGAGAGAGATTCACAGGCAGTAGGCGGCAACGCGGTACTCGCGGTTCAAAAGCAGTCGATCGTTGGCAGGATGTGGTCACCGACGTGCGTAACGGATTCGTCCATCCGTGCTGCACAAATGCGCAAATCCGGCGTGCGAGATTCCATTTCGCAGGTTGACCGAGGGCAAACTTTTCCTTGTGGAGCGCAGCCAGGAGGTGGCTGCGGGGCCAGGAAACGGGAAGCGGCAGATACAGTCGCGAATCGAGTACTACTGGCTGTGTGATCAGTGCAAGCCTCGTTTTACGCTGGCGGATGAGGCAGGGCGCGGAATCCTCGCGGTTCCTATGGTCGATGCTCCGAGAAAAACCTCGGTCGGGGAGATTGCGCCGGTCGCGAGCGACGGTGCCAGAGGAGGTCAGTATGCCAAGGGCGCATAGGGCTATGCGGTTTTTTCAGGGGTGGCGTTGCCGCATCTGCGACCAAAATGTGAAACCAGGCCAAAGATGGTTTGCTTTGGTCGAGGACTTCAGCAAAGACACGCTGAGAGTCTTCCATCGGGATGTTGTTGCCAGTTCGGAGTCGGCTCACAGCGTTTGTTCGGCGAACCATGTGTGCGAGCTGGTGGTGCACTGGATGGTGACGGGAAGCCTGGACTATCCGTTTGCGGGTTCCGGGCGCCGGCGCGAGCCTGAACGCTGCTCCCCGCCGCTGCCGCAGCGGGTGGGGACACGTGCACCATCGGCGATTGGCGAGTTGGCCATTGACCGGGAAGCCATGACAAGAGTGATTTATGAGAATCCGGGCGCAGTGCAGGTGATGTTGGAGGGGCTGCACGAGGCACTGGAGAAATCACTGGCGATGCCGGCGCAGGCGGTCTCGGAGGTCCGATTTCCTGAATTCCTTGTCCCGCCTATTTAGGGCTGTTGGCTTTTACCTTCGCTTGCTGCACAACAGGCGATCGCTTCCACTGCTTCCAATCTTCGGTGGTGGCTTTGATCATTGCGTGAGCAGCACGCTGCAGCCATGCTGCTTTTGACTTGCCCAAGTGGCGAAGCACCTCTTTACGCGAGCCCGGACTGCCCAGGTGAACGTTCGCGGTCTCCCACCCCATGGAGTAGAGAAGACGCAAGTCGTCGCGCCTGACCGGTAAATCGGTAAGTTCGATCCGGGAACAATGGGGCGAGAGACGGCGCACTATCCACTGACCGCGGAGTCGAACAAAGGGATCGCGGTCCCGCACCGCGCGAGTGATGATGGCTTGATACAAGATCTCGTGCGGTCCTTCGACGTCCTCGGCCCAATAGACGGATGACGGTGCCAATGCTTTTGCTTCGCGGGCGATCAGACCGCCGTGACATTCGGCAATGGCGACGATACGGATATGGCCCAAACTGCCGAGTCCGGCGACCCGGCGCACGGTGCGGTAGTCGAGGGTGGGTTCGGGCAGGACGTGCTCCAGTGCTTCCCTGGCGCTGACCGGGACTTGAGAAGCCTTGGGCAGATCTTCCATCTTCTTCCAGAAGTGGACCGGGTCACGAAGTTCGCTGGTGGCCAAAAGGCGCAACCACTGATTTTCTTCTTCCAATACAAAGGGACGGCCGTGGGCAGAGAGAGATTGACGGTATCCATCGACGATGGCAGCACAGGCGTCTTTGTCCTTCAGATGAATGTGTCCTTCGTTGCAAGCCAGCAGCGCGCTAGCTGCCAGCCGGACGAGGTCGAGTGTGTAAGGAAAGACGGCGGCCTCGTCGAAGTCATTGATGCCCCAAACAAGGCGCCCTTCAATGTCGCGCCAGGTACCGAAATTTTCAACATGCAGGTCCCCAACCGCTAACAGCCTTGGGGCCTTGACGAGATCGGGGCAGATATCGGGCCATAACTGCAGCCATCGATAAAAGGTGGCGCGAAAAAAAGGGAACAGACCCTGCGCCATGCAGTGGTGTTTAAAGCGGAGATCTGGACGCAGGATTGTGATGCGCTGGGCGAGCCAGTCCTCAAAACGGCGGGTGGCTTTAACGATATTCACAGCCGGTGGCCACGATAGACCTCGCTTGGGAGTGATGTCAATGCGGCAGAGGACTGTCGAAGTTGTGCAATGTTTGACGGAAATCTGGCGATGGCGCGGATGGTACACTGACTCTTTCTTAAAGCCCCTATGAACAATCACTTGAGGTCCATCCCAACGCAGTCTTCGCAGCTTGCAGTGTCGTGGCAGGCAGCGATTACGCTGCTGCTCATCCTTTTGGCGCAATTTGCTTCGGCGCAGCATGTGCCGGCGGAGTATTTGAATGCGATGAAGTGGCGGATGATCGGCCCATTTCGCGGAGGGCGGATCACCGCAGTGAGCGGCGTTCCCAGCCAGCCGGACGTGTATTACGTAGGAACGCCGGGCGGAGGCGTGTGGAAGACCGAGGATGGAGGGACGGTTTGGAAGCCGATAAGTGATGGCATCCCTGTGGCGTCGATCGGGGCGCTGGCAGTGTCACCGTCGAATCCCAGCATTGTTTATGTTGCGAGCGGCGAGCAAACGCCGGGTGACGGCGTATACAAGTCGATCGACGCCGGGGCGACGTGGGTCAATGTCGGCTTGCACGATACGCATGTCCTGAGCGGCATTCTTGTCGATCCGAAGAATCCTGATGTTGTGCTGGTTGGAGCGGCGGGGGATTACAGGTCCGGTGCAGAACGCGGTGTATTCAAAACTACCGATGGCGGCAAGAGCTGGCAGAAAGTTCTGTACAAGGATGAGCACTGGAGCGTCGTCGACTTGGAGGTCGATCCTGACGATCCGAAGCGGTTGTTTGCGGTTTTGAACAAACATCCGGAGGATCCGTTCAGTTCTGACGACAGCGACAAAGAAAAAGAGCAGGACGCCCTCGTTTATCGGTCCAACGATCAGGGCGCGAGTTGGACGCTGATCGAGGGCAAAGGCCTTCCCACGGAGCCGATGGGCCGCGTGGGCGTAGCGGTGGCACCGGGGACAAAAGGAAAACGCGTCTACGCGATTGCCGATCAGGGTTTGTTCCGGTCGGAAGACGGGGGAGCGAACTGGCAGCGGAGCACGACCGATCCGCGCATTCTGGGCAATTCGTACTTCAGCCGGATTTTTGTTGATCCGCACGATGCGCGGAATATTTATGTGGCGCAGACTTCGATGTACCGTTCGATCGATGGCGGCAAAACGTTTGAAGCCTGGCAAGGCGCGCCGAGCGGAGACGATTATCACATCATGTGGTTCAACAGCAGTGACAGCCGCCGCATGATTTTGGGAGTGGATCAGGGCGCGGTGATTACGAATGATGGCGGGCTGACATGGAGTTCATGGTACAACCAGCCAACCGGGCAGTTTTATCACGTCAGCACCGATCAACAATATCCGTACAACGTTTACGGGGCGCAGCAGGACAGCGGCACGGCGGGCGTGCCCAGCCGCACGGATTTTGGGGAGATCACGAATCATGACTGGTCGCCGGTGGGTGGATTTGAGTTTTCGTTTATCGAGGTCGATCCGCTCGATCCCAACATCGTGTACACCGGGGGGTGGTACGGCACGGTTCTGAAGTTCGATAAAACCACGGGCCAGATTGTGCACATCCTGGTGCGTTCGTCGAAGTATCGGACTGCCAACATGGCGCCAATCGCATTTTCGCCGCAAGACCCGCATGTTCTTTATTCGGCCACGCAGTTCGTGATGAGAACGACCGACCGTGGCGTGACCTGGCAAGAGGTCAGTCCGGATTTGACGGCGAAGACTGAAGCCAAACCAAATCCGCGGCGCGCGGTCATTAACTGCTTGTCGCTTTCGCGCGTGGATTCGAAGGTGATCTGGGCGGGGACTGGGAATGGATTGATACAAGTCACGCAGGACGGCAAAAACTGGCAGAATGTCACCCCGCAGAACCTGCCGGAAAGAAGCACCATCACCATGATCGAAAGCTCGCCGCGTGACGCGGGGACCGCGTATGCCGTAGTGAGTGCCTTTCGCCATCAGCATCCGTTGATTTATCGCACGCGGGACTTCGGAAAAACATGGCAGCCGATTGTGAACGGACTGCCCGATGACTGGAGCGCCCGAGTGGTGCGTGCGGATACGGTCCGGAGTGGGTTGCTTTTTGCCGGAACGGGGAATGCTGTTTACTTTTCTCTGGATGACGGCGACCACTGGCAGAGCCTGCAGCTGAATCTGCCGGTCTGCACGGTGACAGACCTGGCCGTACACAGTGGCGATCTGGTCGCGTCGACCTTCGGACGTTCACTGTGGATTCTGGATGACATCACGCCGCTGCGGATGGTGGATAAGAGTTGGGCGAACGCGCCGGCGAATCTTCTTCCGCCGCGCGCCACCGTGCGTGCTCGCTGGGATGAAAATCAAGACACGCCTTATCCCCCGGACATTCCGGCGGCAAAGAATCCGCCAGATGGAGCGATTCTTTATTACTTTCTGCAAGCGCCGCCGAGCAGTGTGACGCTCTCGATTTATGATCAGCAGAAAAATCTGGTGCGGGAATTTTCCAATGTGCCGCTGCCGATTGACACTGCGCCGATAAACGCGCCCGATTACTGGTTTGAACCGCCAATTGCAATGACCATGGATCGCGGGCTGAATCGATTCGTGTGGGACCTGCGTTATCCCACGCCGAAAACGCTGCATTACAGCTACTACGGCCAACACATCGATTACAACGAGCAAACGCTCTCCGACCATGCGATACCGGGCGACACTCCGCGGGATCAGCCGCAAGGGCCGTTTATTGTGCCGGGAACATATTCGCTTGTGCTGAAAGTGGACGGGCAAAGTTACACGCAGCCGCTGACCGTGACGCTCGATCCGCGAGTGCATGTTTCACAGGATGATCTGGTGAAGCAACTGTCGGCCGAGCAGAGCATGTCGGCGCAGATGGCGGCGACTTATGCGGGATACGACCAGGTGACGAGTCTGCGCGCTGCGATTGCGGACCGCTTGAAACAGGCGAGCGGGAATCCATCGCTGCAAGCGGTAACGGATGCGCTGAAGTCGTTGGATGAAAAAGCGGAAAAGATTGAGACGGGGCCACCAAAGGATTTAGGATTTGGGCCAATCAATCGCGAACTGGGGCGTCTGGCATGGATGATCGAAAGCGGTGATGCGCGTCCGGCCGACGAGTTGCAGGCGCAGGCGATCGATTATTGCGAGACCCTGGCCAAGCGGTCATCGGAGTGGGGCGACCTAAACAAGAATGAAATTCCGGCGCTGAATACGCAGTTGCAGGCGGGAGGATTGTCGACTTTGCCAGTGAAGGCGGATATTCCGCACGGGCCGGAGTGCAAGTAAAGGCGGGGCGATTCCAAACGCTTGCCCCGCCAGTTGAACAGAAGCTATTTACAGCTGTCGCTGACCATCTTCAGGCCAGTGACTTCAAAGTCAGCGTAAGGCTTTCCGTTGGATTCTTTCTTCTCGTCTTGCGAATATTTTGCTTCTTCGACTTGACTACGATGCAGCACGTGGCCTTTGACGGCGATTGTGTGACCGACGTGGCTTGCATCGATTTTTCCGGTGAGTTCCCACACTGTCCCGTCAGCGCTGGCGATGGTAAAGGCTCCTGATTCGACACCTTTCTGCAGGCAACCGGTGATCGAGGTTGTCTTGTCGAGCGCGGGATTGGCTTGAGCGGCCGCGATCGATGCAATGAACGACAAGCCGATCAGACCGAGCCAAAGCCAAAGCTTTGATTGGGTGATGGACATAATTCCCTCCTCGAAAAAAAGTATAGGACTAAGTTGGCCAGGCAGGATCGGTGTGATGGCCAAAGATTGTTTACGCAGTACCAAATTGGTCATCCGCCGTCGCATGGGCCCCAATGGGAATCGGCTCTTGCATTTCCGGCGGCAGGCCGCTGTTGATGGCGCGGTGGACTTTTTCCATCAGGCAATCGCGGCCGCCAAAATCCGCCGGCTCGATGGGATCATGAAAAATAATGTCGACCTTCCCTGGCTTGATGGCGTAGCGGCCTTTTGGCATGGCGTAATGTGTGCCTGAAATGGTGACCGGAATCACGGGGATCTGGCAGGCTTCGGCGAGGTAGAACGGTCCTTTCTTGAATGGCAACAGGCGGCCGTCGTAGGAGCGGTGTCCCTCCACGTAAATGGTCATGTTGACGTTTTTTTTCACTACGTCGGTTGCCGCGCGGACCGCGGAGATTCCGGCGTCGCGGTTGCCACGGTCCACGGGCACAAGTGAGCCAAGGCGCATGACTTTGCCGAGAATGGGAAATTTGAACAGTTCTTTCTTCACCATAACCGAAGTTCGGCCGGGAATCAGCGGCAACATAAGCGGCGGATCGATATTGGAGACGTGGTTGGACATGTAAATGTAAGTGCGGCTGCGGTCGATTTTGTCCAAGCCGTGGGTTTCGACGCGCACGCCTGCCAAACGCACGCCCGTCAACGCGAACCACATGCAGACACGATAGAGAAAGGTGACATCGCCAGTGAGCATTGTCCAGGGGAAGCAGACTACAGCCACGAAAGGCAGAGCCAGAGCCCAGAATGCCAGCATGAGGGTGGTGCGAATCATGGGAAGGCACCTGCCAGGTTGGATCGAGGGTCAGGTGCGGTTCGCAAAGTCATAGAAGGAGAGCGCCCCGGCGCTGTGCGTTTCATGATCTCACGATTTAGACGCGGCGGCCTGGGTTTCGTGAATGGAACGCAGACGCTGCGGCAGCTTTTCGTAGATGCCGGCGAATCCTCCGTTGGAGAGGATGGCGACGACGTCTCCGGGGCGCATTTCCGGAGCAACCAGGTCGATGATGGCGTCGGCGGTGGGCGAAATGCGTGCACGCTTGCCATTTTTTCTGATCGCTTCGGCAAGTTGCGACACATCCATGCGTTCGTTTTCGGGGATCGCCTCGGATTTGAAGACATTGGCGATGACCACTTCATCGGCCAGCGCCAGACTGCGTGCCAGATCGTTCTGCAGGACGCGGCGGCGCAAAGTGTTGGAGCGAGGCTCGAGGATTGCCCAAACGCGTCCACCGGGATAGCGATACCGAAGTGCCGTAAGGGTGCCTGCTATGGCGGTGGGATGATGAGCGAAATCGTCGATAATAGTTATTCCACGGACGACGGCTCGCACCTCCAGGCGGCGCTTTACGCTTTTGAAAGTGCGCAAGGCATCGGCGATGACGTTCTTTGGAATTCCATACGCGGTTGCCAATGCTGCGGCGGCGGTTGCATTCCACACGTTGTATTCACCGCCGATCGAGAATTCGAAATCGGCCCAGGGCTTGCCGTCGCGAAGCACAGACCATGTGGTTCGATCTGGCTCGAGCCGGAGATTTGTCACTCGCCAGAAAGCATGCTGGCTCGCGCCGTAGCGTTGGACCGGGCAGAACCCTTTGGCAAGGCAGCGCTCGATGCTTTCTCCGGAATCGAAACCGATGATACGCCCGCGCTGCGGCACCAGATTCACTAGTCGTTTGAACGCGGTCTCGACCGCGTCGAGATCTTTGTAGATATCGGCATGGTCGAATTCAACCGAGGTCAGGATCAGCGCGTCGGGAAAGTAGTGCATGAACTTTGGGCCTTTATCGAAGAAGGCGGTGTCATATTCATCGCCCTCGAGGATGAAGTGCTTTCCCGCGCCGAGTTGGAAACTGCTGCCGAAATTTTCTGCGATCCCTCCGATGAGAAACGATGGCTCGAGACCGGCCGAATGAAAAATCCACGACAGCATCGAAGTCGTTGTGGTTTTGCCGTGGGTTCCGGCGACGACCAGGACTTCTTTCCCGGTCAGAAATTCATGGTGCAGAACCTGGGGAAGGGAATTAAAGCGTATGCGCTCGTTGAGCACATATTCGATTTCGGGGTTTCCGCGCGAAAGAGCGTTGCCCACTACGACCAGATCAGGCTTGGGCTGCAGGTTTTCAGCGGCGAACGGCTGTGCGACAGGGATTCCAAGGGAAGCCAGGAAATCTGACATCGGCGGATAGGCTGCAGCGTCCGATCCGGTAACTTTAAAACCGCGTTGCTGCAACATTCCGGCCAGCGACGCCATGGCGGTGCCGCAGATGCCAATGAGATGAATGTGTCTGGTATCGGCCATTCTCACTTTTCGCTCAACTGTTCGGTTGGTTGTGCCCTTGTGGCTGCCTCAAGAAAACGCAACTCTACCGATGTGCTCTTGACCCGCAGCCGTACGCGTACTCCCAGAGGCAGGGTAACATTCTGACGCGAAACGTGACCGGAGCGGAGGCCATCGGCGATGGGGATACCAAGATCACCGACGACCCGCAGGATCACTTCCTGCAGGCTGTAATCCTGGTCGCGGTTCTGAAAGCAATCGAGCATCTCGCCGAATACGATGCCACGCACGCGGTCGAGCTTTCCGGCCAGCTTCAACTGCATCAGCATGCGGTCGATCTGAAATGGTTTGGTGGCCACATCTTCTATGAACAGAATGGTATCGTCGGTGCGAATTTCGTACGGCGTTCCAAGCGATGCTGCCAGCATGGAAAGGCATCCACCGTAAAGCGTGCCTTCGGCCGACCCTTCGACCAGCGGCTTTACAGCTTCGGCCGCCTGTGCGCCCAGTGTCCACGAGGCCATCGCACTGACAGCGGCCTGCCAGGAGGCGAGATCGATGCCATCCGAATTGGCAAAATCTTTGGTCGCCATGGGGCCGTGGAAGGTAACCAGGCCGGCATGATCGGCAAACCAAGTCAAGAGGGAAGTGACGTCGCTGTAGCCGACGAAAATCTTGGGATGCGTCCGGAGTTTCCGCAGGTCCAGTTTGCCGAGCAGATAATTCGTGCCGTATCCGCCGCGAGCGCAGATGATGGCGCGGACATCGTCGCGGACAAACATTTCCTCTAGCTCGTGCACGCGCCGTTCGACCGGTCCTGCAAAATAGAGGTCGCGCTCGAAGATGGAATCGAAATAAAAAGGCTTGTATCCCAGTTCGCGCAGGGCCTGGCACCCCGCTTCCAGCATCTCGCGCTTGATGTTGCTGGCGGGAGCGACTAAGCCAACGGTATCTCCACTGCGGAGGCTCGGTGGTTTTGTTCGCGTGATGGTTTCTACGTTTGCCATGCTATTTCAGCCTGAAAAACTCGCCGCGGCAGATCAGCGCCGCTGACCCGCGCAGATAGACCTGATCTCCCCATCGTACCGTTTGCTTGCCACCGGGGGTGTCCACGCGAACCGGAGAGGCTGCTCGATGGGTTACGATGGCGGCGACGGCGGCCGCGCACGATCCGGTCCCGGACGACTTGGTTTCGCCGACACCGCGCTCATAAAAGAGCACGTCGATATTGCCCCGACCCTTGATTTTCACGAATTCGATGTTCACTCCGTGGGGAAACGCGGCGTTGCGCTGCACCGCGGCCGCTTCAGCCTGCCAACCTGTGAAGAACTCGTCGTGAAAAATCACGAAGTGCGGATTTCCCATAGAGACCGGAATGCCACACAGTTGGTCCGATCCGACATTCAGCGCAAGCTCTTTGCCAACCTCGGGGGTGCCCATAGCAGCCTCGAATTCGAACTCCATACCTCGGTACGAGATCAAGTGGCAGGTCTTGATCCCCGCTCCGGTCAAAACCGTAACCAGTTCCCGCGGCTGTTCAGAGCAAAGGTAAGTGGCCACGCAACGCGTGCCGTTGCCCGAAATTTCGGCACACGAGCCGTCGTTATTGATCAGTCGCGCTTCTATGTCGGCGTTGGTCGTGGGATAGAGCCACTCCACACCATCGGCGCCGACTCCCTGATTGCGGTCGCAAATGCGGCGTGTGAAGTCAGCTATATCTGCCGGAGCATTGGCGCCGTCGATGATCAGAAAATCATTGCCGCAGGCGCATGCTTTAACGAAAGGAACAGTGGGACTCATTCCGGAAGCACCGGACCGAGCGAAACCACGCTCTCTAACACAGGCGATTGCTTCAGGTAACCGAGAACGGCGGACTGCTCCCTGTATGTGCCTTCTACTTCGAATTGCACGCGCACGTGCTGGCGGGTGGGTGCGACTTCGACGTTCAGCATGACGGAGTGAATTTTTTCGAGAATTTGGTTCACTTCCAGGCTGATCTCATCGGCGGCGCGGCCGGTGACTTCGTAGGCGTAGACCGCGAGTTTCAAGCCAAGATCGTCCTCTACGCGGGCGAGCAACGACAGGCATAGAAGAATGAAGCACGTGGCAAACACGGCGGTGAGATAGAGGCCGCCGCCAACCGCCATTCCGATCGAGGCTACGACGAACAGCGTGGCAGCGGAGGTGATCCCTGTGACCAGGTCGCCACGCGCATGGATAATTGTTCCCGCTCCAATGAACCCAATGCCGGGGATGATCTGCGCGGCGATGCGGGTATGATCGCCGATGTGCAGGACGGCCAACTGGTCGGAAAGCAATGTGTACATGGCCGCGCCCATGCAGATAAAAAGATTAGTGCGCAATCCCGCCGGTCGATGCTTGAGTTCGCGCTCCAGGCCGATCGCCGCGCCCAGGAGGGCTGCCACAAGGAGCTTGGCGATCGAGCTTCCCAGAATCGGAGTCATCTCCGATCGCAAAACCTCGTAGATGTGGCTGAAGGTCTCCACGCTGTCGATTTGGCTGGATTTTATCACTGCAAGCGGCGATGCCGTGTGTCGCAAGTGATCTCCGTTAACCGGAGAGATTACCTCACCGGATGTGTCCAATAAACTGTGGCCGGAGGCTGGCCGTTGGTACGGATGACGGCGACCGAAGTCAGGTCTTGCCGTGAAACCCTCTTAGCCACGGGATCGTCGCCGATGGTTATCACCGCGTCCGCATATTGCTTTGGATCAGCCAGAGCGCGCTCCCACAATCCTTCGGGGTCGTCCGGCCGCTTCCACGGACGGTGGTTGCCTTCGTTGATGGTGCGACGCAAGGGAATGCCGGCATCCTGCAGCGCGCCCACGTGATCGCCGAGGTACATAAGGATGGTAGACTCGGCCGGAATGCGGAGCAGTGTACTGGCCAGTTCGGTCTCAAGTGCGAGGCGAGAACGCGAATTAGCTTGCGCCTCACGAAAGCAAATCGGTTGGCTGCGCCAGACAAAAGCGTAGCTTCCCGCGATCAAAAATATTGCGGCGCAGCCGACGCCGCTTCGGATCCCCGGTTTGCTCGCTGCGAAAAGCGCCCAGTGCAGAAAGATGCCGGCGAAGACCGCGAACGCCGGCAGCAATTCCAGCCCGAAGCGAACGTTGTAATACGAAAATGGCCACCATTCGGGAAAACATACCGGCACGCTGCCGTAGCTGATCGAAAGCATGTAGAACGGGATCGGCAACAGCAAGAACAAAAGCGGCCAGCGATGGCGGTGCAGTGTAAGCAAGAGAATGACTCCAGCCAGAAGGCAGAGGGTCCAAATTTTTTGCAATTGGCCATCCGCCATGATCTGCTGCGCGGCTTTGAAGAAATACAACAAAGCGACAAGCGGGTTACGCAGCCCGGGATACGCGGGGAAGCCGGAGAGCACGACTCGTTGCTGAATGGCTTGCGCAGAATAAGGGCCACGGGAAAACTCAAGGGCGTCGCCGTAGATGATGTGGTTATAAACCAGCCAAAGGGCTGGGCCAGCAATGACGATGGAAGCGAATTTTAGCAGCGGACTGAGGAGAGCTTTACGTTGTGAAGTCCCCATAATCACAACGGCGCAAGCCAAGCAAAGTACGGCCGCGAGGAACCATCCGTCATAACGAGTGAGGGTGGCGCCGGCGACGCAAAGTCCACACTTCAGCAAAGACTTGTGCGCCTGGTCGATATTTGCGGCCTGAACTTGCTGAATGAACTCATTGAAATGCACCAACGCCCACAGGAACCATGCCAGATAGAGCGGCTCGGTCATCGCCGTGACCTGCATGTAGATCAGGTTCGGGTTTGCGGCATAGACCAATGCCGCGGCCCACGCGGCAATGCGCGCATATGCTTTCGGCTTCTCATCGTAAGTCAGGCTTTCGCGCACCAACCGGAAGATTGCGATCGTGCCCAGAACATACGCGACCATAGAAGGAATTGCTCCGCCGATTCCGCTTCGCCAGGCCACATCGGAAACGATAAACGGCAGAATCAGCAGGTGCGGCAGCGGAAGCCAAACCGTTCCCAGTTGCAGTATGCCGGGAGTGCGCGAGTCAAAGATGCGGCGCGCAATGTTGGTGTGAGCCACAGCGTCGCCGTAGAGGAGCAATTCGTGGCGCTGGAGAAAAACCAAAAGGGTAAGCAGTGAAATGCCCGCGGCAATCTGTCCGACCAGCGTGCACTCAGCGTCCCAACGGCGGTGCGATTCGACCTTCATTCCAGGTGGGTGAGTTCGCGGAAGATTTGAAAGCGGGCGTCAATCTCTTCGCGCGTTAAATTCTGCAACCGTTCTGTGCCAAACTCCTCCACCACAAATGATCCCATGACTCCGCCGTAAAACAAGGCCCGCTTCAATCCTTCGCGCGTGATTTCCTGTTGTGAGGCGAGATATCCCATGAACCCGCCTGCGAAGGAATCGCCTGCCCCGGTTGGGTCCTTCACTTCCTCGAGTGGCAGGGCAGGAGCGCGGAACGGATGAGTGCCAATGCCAAACGCGCCCTCGCGAAAGAAAATGGTCGCGCCGTATTCACCGTGTTTCACCACCAGTGCCTGTGGGCCCATGGCCAGAACTTTTTTGGCCGCGCGCGGAAGGCTGGGATCTCCGGCCAGCATTTTGGTTTCCGTATCATTAATCAGCAGAATGTTCACCAGTTTGAGCGTTTCGAGCAACTCTGGCCGGTAATCCTTAATCCAGTAATTCATGGTATCGCCGCCGGTGAGGCGGACATCGCGCAGTTCCAGTCGCACCGCGGCCTGCAAACTGGGTTGAATATTTGCCAGAAACAGGAACTGCGAGTCTTGGTATGCCTCCGGTATGTGCGGCTGAAAATTCTGAAACACATTCAACTCGGTGAACGTGGTTTTTGCCTCGTTCAAATTGTCGGAGTATTCACCGCCCCAGCGAAAGGTCTTACCTTCCGAGTGCACAATGCCACGAGTGTCGATTTTGCGACGGTGAAATACTGCTTCATCTTTGGCGGTGAAGTCCTCGCCTACGACTCCCACCACGCGCACTTGTGTGAAGTAGCTGGCCGCCAAGGAAAAATACGTGCCCGCGCCCGCCAGGATGTTCTCCCGATAGCCAGAGGGCGATTTGACTGTATCGAATGCAATCGAACCGACAACCACAATGCTCATGAGTTAATTTTTCTTGTCCAGGTATTTGTCGAGAATCAGGCTTAGCTTCTTTTTTGTTGGCGCGGGGATGACAGATCGATCGGTAACAATCGCGTGAGCAAGCGCCGACCCGCACTTGCAGCTGCGTTTTGTGGGCATCCGCTTGACCGCCGCGCGGACAACTTTGCAAGCATTCTCCGCATTCTGGTTCAGCACTTCGATGATCTGCTGCGCGGAAACCGAATCATGATGCGGATGCCAACAGTCGTAGTCTGTCACCATGGCAACCGTTACGTAGCAGATTTCGGCTTCCCGCGCCAGTTTGGCCTCTTGCAAATTGGTCATGCCGATCACATCCACACCCCAGGCGCGATAGAGATTCGATTCCGCCTTGGTGGAAAATTGGGGACCTTCCATGCACAGGTATGTTCCCCCGCGCTTGACCGCGACTCCACCAGCCTTGCAGGCCCCTTCGAGCAAAGTCGAAAGTTCGGAACAGATTGGATCTGCAAAAGCGATGTGTACCACGATGCCGTCGCCGAAAAATGTGTCAATACGATGCCGAGTGCGATCCACAAACTGATCAGGCAAAACAAAATCGAGTGGCTTATGTTCTTCTTTCAGCGATCCAACCGCCGAAATCGACAAAATCCGCTCTGCACCCAGCTGTTTGAATCCGTAAATGTTGGCGCGAAAATTCAGTTCGCTAGGCAACAGCTTGTGGCCGCGGCCGTGACGCGCAAGGAACGCGACCTTTCGCCCTTCAAGATTCCCCAGCACATACGCGTCCGAAGGGTCGCCGAACGGTGTCTGCACTTTTTCTTCGCTGACATCCGTCAGGCCGGGCATAGAGTAGAGCCCACTACCGCCAATAATGCCAATTTCAGCCTTCGACAAGCCGCCTCCAACCGCTCTCGATAGATATGAACGAACCGTAGATTATACCGAACCAACTGGATTACTTCGCTGCCGCAGGCGCTGAGGCCAGCAAATTCTGCTCAAGACGTTCGGTTGTATCGGAGTCGAGGCTTTCGGTGATTAGCACATTATTGTCTTTTACTTCTAAGACGACGTCGCCTTGTTCGGTCTTGAAGCGATGCGTTCCCTCAAGACTCGGCGGAAGCTGCGCTTTGATCAACGGCTTACTGGCCGGGTCATCCGCGCCGCTAACTTGTTTGTAGCGAGCCGGAAGACCACCGACATAAATTGCGGCGAACTTGCCGGCGGATGCGGCATCCGCCCAGCGCGAAAGAAAAACCACGGCGAGCGGTGCGGCCGTATTGCCCTTCGAACGCACCGCGTAATAATAACCGCCGCGCCATGCAGGATACATCGCCTGCGAAGCGTCGCGTCCGGCGTACTGTTCGATCAGAACCGCGACGTCGAATTCGCCGATCGCACCAATATCGAAGCGATCATAATTCTTGAAGTCAGCTTTATAGTCGGGCAATGGTAAGGGTGCCAAATGTTCGTTCGAAAGATACGTTTTTGGCTCCATCACCTGCCGTGAATTCTCCGGCGGGCGTGCAAATGCGCCTGCAAACGCCATCTCTTTTCCGCCAGCTTTCAACAATTCCGCTGTAAATTCCATTCCATAGCGATAGGGAAAAGTCAGCGATTCCTGCAGAAAAATGGGCGCGCTCTTGAACTCGGGCAAATCTTGCTCGCCGTTCAGCATGGCATCCACCATGTAACGAGCGAGCTCGGGTGAGGATGCGAGGCTTTTGCCTACGGGAGCCAGCATGTAATCCATCAGCGGCACCATCGCTTGTCCTTCGACTACGGCCTCGCGTGCGGTATCCATTTCGTCGCCGGCAAAGTCGGCCCAGGTGGGGTTTTCTATATCGTCGATTTCGCTGGGGTCGTCTTCTCTCATCCATTTGCGGAGATCGAACGATTGGTCTTGCAAGGCATGGGTCAGTTCGTGCGCCAGAACCGGCTTTTGTTCATCGGCGTCAAGCCAATCGAGCAGATTCACCGTTTTGGTTTTGGGGTCGTAGTATCCTGCGACTTGCTCGCGCAGCAGCGAAACCAAAAACGTTTTGAGGTCGAAATCTTGCGGCAACAGGCCGAATTTTTTCAGCACCAGCTCTGAGCGCTGCAGTCGCTTTGCGTCTTTATCTTCGGACATCGATTTTTCGAGGTAGGCCACGACTTCCTCGCGGCTGGCCAGGCGCCGTTTCACTTCGCTCTTGATTGGCAGCCCGGTGTCTTCGCTCACAAATTTCAGAATTTGGTCGACCGACTGAAAAAGCGCTTCCGCGTCTTTCGGCGAGATTTTCTTCTCGGGCTGCTGTGGGCGAGGGAGGGGATTCTTACCGTCCGTGGCTGGAGAATTTGCGGGAGGTTGTTGCCCCGTAGGAGCCGCTGGAGTCGACTGTGCCGGGGCGGCTTGAGTCCGTCCCTGCGACGCGAACAGGAACAGATTGAGCAGGCAAACAAGAAGAAAGCTGGTGACCTTTCCCGGGCGGAGAACGATATCCATATCTGGCTAGCCCGCCACCCTCTTTGCGACCCACTCGCCGGCCTCTTTCGTACCAAGACTTCCGCCGATATCGACAGTTGTTTTCTTTTGGCGAACTGCCTCGAGCACTGCTGCTTCGATTTTCTCTGCTTCGCTCGCTAGCCCCAGATAATTCAGCATCATCGCTGCCGTCAGAATCGCGCCGAAGGGGTTGGCCATGTTCTTTCCCGCGATCGGCGGCGCCGATCCGTGCACTGGCTCGAACATCGACGTCTTGCCGGGATGAATATTTCCGCTGGCCGCCATCCCGAGCCCTCCCTGCAGTCCCGCTGCCAGGTCCGTGATGATGTCGCCAAACATGTTATTGGTCACGATCACGTCGAACTGCCGGGGATCGCGCACCATCTGCATGCACAACGCATCCACGTACATGTGCTCGGCTTTGATATTCGGATATTCGCCGGCCACTTCTTTGAAGGTTCTTTGCCATAACCCGCCGGCGTGGGTCATCGCGTTCGATTTGTCGCACATCAGCAAACGCTGCCTCGCCGTGCCGCCGTGCTTCTTATTGTTCTTGCAGCACTCGAACGCGTATCGAATCACGCGCTCTACACCTTTGCGCGTATTGATGTCTTCCTGCGTGGCAATCTCATCCGGCGTACCTTTTTTGAAGACTCCACCGAGATCGCCGTACACGCCTTCCGTGTTCTCGCGGATAACCACAAAATCCACGTCCTTCGGCTCAACTCCTTTTAGAGGACACAAAGTGGAATCCAGCAGCCGTACCGGCCGCACGTTCGCGTACAGATCCATCTGGAATCGCATGCCCAGCAGAATCTCTTTGGCATGAATGTTCGTCGCCACTCGCGGATCGCCGAACGCGCCCAATAGAATTGCGTCAAATTCGCGCCCAAGCATGGCGAATCCATCTTTTGGTACGGTGACGGTCTCGGCTAGATAACGGTCAGCGCCCCAGTCAAAATGTTTCATTTCGAGGTTTGCGCCCGATGCCTCGAGCACTTTGACGGCCTGCGGAATCACCTCTTTGCCAATGCCGTCGCCGGGTATTACTGCTATGCGTTTTTTCTGCGTCACTGCTGAAAAATAACACAGCCGCGCGGTGATCCGCTCCCGCGGGAGTCCAACGAACGACTTGTATAATCAAATATTGCAGCTATGAGCCTTGTTGCTGACAATCTTTCCGCGGCTACGAAAACGAGGAGGAACCTCCGCGCAGAGTTCGATGCCCTGGCATCGAATTGCGCGGTCTATCCCCTCGCCAGCCGCGCAAAAATCTCTTTGGGCGGCGGTGACCGCACGCGTTGGCTCAATGGCATGATCACCAATAACATCCGTGATCTCAGCCAGGGACGCGGCGTCTACGCATTTTTGCTGAACCCGCAGGGTCACATTCTCGGCGATCTTTACGCCTACAATCGCGGCGAAGATATTCTGCTCGATATTGATCAATTTCAGTTGCCGAAGATTCTTTCGACCTTCGACCACTACATCATCATGGATGATGTTGAAGTCGTCGACGTCAGCGGCAAACTCGCGGCCATCGGAATAGCCGGACCGCAATCGCGGAAAACTCTGCAATCCGCCGGATTCGATGTTTCGGCCCTGGAGCCGCTTCAATTCGTCGCTGTGAACTGGCGCAACTCGCCGTCAACGCTGGTGCGAAGTGATAGCCCAGCGGTCGAATCGTACGAATTGTGGCTCGATCCGGCGCAATCCGCGGAAGCACAGAAATCTCTAGTCGCCGCCGGAGCCCAGCCAGTTGGCGCCGAAGCGCAGGAATTGCTTCGCATCGCATCCGGCATTCCGCGCTATGGGCAGGATATTCGCGAGCGCGATCTGCCGCAGGAAACCAGCCAGCAACGCGCGCTGCATTTCAGCAAAGGCTGCTATATCGGCCAGGAGATAGTTGAGCGCATCCGCTCGCGGGGCGCTGTGCATCGCGTGTTCACAGGATTTCTTGCGCACGGAGACCTGCCGGTCCCAGGCCCAGCGATCCAAATTGATGGCAAAGACGTTGGCGAAATTACAAGTTCCGCCGTAATTCCCATTGGAACTCAAGACGTCTCCGTCGCACTCGGCTATCTGCGTCGCGAAGCAGCTTTGCCTGGGAAGACATTGTTAGCAGCAGGTGCGAAACTTACGATTGCGCCGCTTCCGTTTGCACCAGTATTCCCGCGAAGTGCTACTGAAGAGTAAAAAGGAACGACTATGCCTGATAAAAAACAGGAAAGCTTTACCGTAACCGATCGCCGTCTGTTCAACTCTAATGGCGAACTGCGCGACGACCTCGCCGAAGAAGAGAAGGAAGAAACAAAAGATAAGCGTGACGATACAAGTGCCCCGCCCCTCGCGCCGGCGGCTGTGGCATCTGTCTCTGCTGAAACTACTGCGCCCGCGCCCGACATTCCGCCTATGCCGCCCTCTCCCACCGCAGCGGAACAAAAGGAATCCGCCGACGCTTACAGCAAATCGGCGAAAGAACTCGACTCACGCGTCGAACTCAGCGGTCACTCGGCCAAAGATCTCGAAATGACCTTTGAGCGCTTCATGGCTTCACTGTATATGTCTGCCATGTTCCAGCTTGGACTCATGCACGAGCAGGGTGGCCAGCCCCGCATCGACATCATCGGCGCCCGCCAGACGATCGATACACTTACGCTGCTGCAAGAAAAAACCAGAGGCAATTTGACGCCCGCCGAACAGAATTTTCTGCAGAATTGTCTTTATGAGCTGCGCATGGCTTATGTGGAGGTGACGAGCGCTTTATCCCGTCCGCCAGTAGCTCCGGCCGGCAGCGTCAAGCCATGAAGGCAACCCTTACGGTTCTGGGCAGCGGCACCTCCATGGGTGTGCCTACTATAGGCTGCAGCTGCGCGGTTTGCCGTTCGTCCGATCCGCATGATCGCCGTACCCGCCCGTCGATTCTGCTCGAATTCGACGGCCAAGTCGTCCTCATCGATACCACGCCCGATTTTCGCCAGCAGGCCATCCGCGAGAACATCCGCCGCATCGACGCTGTGCTTTACACCCACACGCACGCCGATCACATCCTTGGCATCGACGATCTGCGCCCGCTCACTTACACGCACAAACCCGGCAAGCTCCCGCTCTACGCCAGGCCTGAGGCAGCCGCATTTATTCGCACCATGTTCCGTTACATCTTCGATGACGATTACAAATACGGTGGCTTGCCTCGTGTTGAGCTTGTTGAAATCGACGGCCCGCTCGACCTTTTCGGCGCTCGCTTCCAGCCAATTCCGGTAATTCACGGTGAAACCGAGATTTACGGCTTCCGCTTTGGATCGGCCGCGTATCTGACGGACCATAGCGAAATTCCCGAAGCTTCTTTCGCTTACTTGCACGATCTCGACGTGCTTTTTCTCGACGCTCTCCGTCACAAGCCGCATCCCACTCACTCCACCGTAGAACGTTCGCTGGCCATTGTCGAACGCGTGAAACCCAAGCGCGCCTTCTTCACGCACATCTGCCACGATTTGCCGCATGCCGAAACCAACGCTGCTCTGCCGACGAATTCGCAGCTTTCCTACGACGGCATGAAGCTGGAGTTCGAGATCTAGCTGCCACCATGCAACTTTTACGCAGACTCGCTGACATCCCCGCCGATTTTGGGCCAACGATCGTCAGCGTCGGTAACTTCGACGGGCTGCACCGCGCTCATCGCAAGGTCATTGACATCATCGTCGATCGAGCCCGCCAACAGGGCCTTAAGTCGATGGTGGTCAGCTTCGAACCCCACCCCATCCGCATTCTGCGGCCGGATTCGCCGTTCAAACTGATCACGCCGACGGTGGAAAAAATCCGCATGCTCAGCGAAACCGGCGTCGACGCCGCGCTGTTTCTGCCTTTCACTCGCGATCTGTCGTTGATGACACCGCATCAGTTTGCTCACGACATTTTGGGCAAAGCTCTGCGTGCGAAAGAAGTTCACGAGGGCTACAACTTTCATTTCGGACACAAAGCCGAGGGCAACGTCGAGATGCTTGCGGAGTTTGGCCGCGAACTCGGCTTTCGC
Organism: Terriglobales bacterium; assembly: GCA_036392935.1. GTDB lineage: Bacteria > Acidobacteriota > Terriglobia > Terriglobales > Acidobacteriaceae > DASVWZ01. The sequence continues at coordinate 23,037 of DASVWZ010000131.1, forward strand.
GTGGAGCTTTATCCCGAGATGCGCCTGCGAGGCGAAACTGTTTCCAGCAGCCACATTCGCAAGCTCGTCTCCAAAGGCCGCCTCAGCCGTGCCCGCCATCTTCTGGCCAGGCCGTTCAGCATTCTCTCCACCGCCGGTCGCGGCCACGGGCGCGGCACCACCCACACCGTTCCCACTATCAATCTCAGCCGCTACGAAGAACTCGTCCCACGCCATGGCGTTTACATCACCCGTGCCCGCATTGCGAATGAATGTTTCGACGCCGTAACCAACGTTGGTGACCGCCCCACTTTCGGACCGGATTCATTCGCTATCGAGACTCACCTGCTGAACTTTCACCCACTCGAAATCGATGCTGAAACCGAAGTCGAGATTTTTTTCCTCGACCGTATTCGTGATGAAATCAAATTTCCTTCGGTGGAAGCCCTGCGCGAGCAGATTGGAAAAGACGTGAATAGGGCGCGCCGCTATTTTCATCTGATGGCCTCGCACGCGAGCCAGTCCGGCAAATCTCTAAGTGTGTAGGAATGCTTTCTTACGTCTGAGAAGAAAACATACTTAATGGGGCAAGTACCCCGTCTCCATCGGGAGTTGGCCGTTCACTTTGAGCACGTTCACTTGATCATTGATGGCTCGCACCTCCACCAGCGCGATCGAGCCCGGCTTGGTCGCCACTTCTTTCAGCACATCGGCGTCGGAATCCACAAATACGATGGAGGACTTGTGGGCTTCCACCAGCGCATTCCATTCCTGAGCTGACATGCCGGTCAAGTGTTCCAGCGTGAGGGCCTCGGTCGGCGAGGACCGGTGCAGGACGATGGCCACGTCGCGTCCATCCGGCCACTTTTTGCTCTCGCCACGAAACATCTTCGCCAAATGCGCCGAACTGACCTCGCTCAGATGATTGTCCTTATCGACGACCACCGCCATATGGTGCGCAAACGCCGGCGCTGCGGCGAACACAACAGCAAGAAAAATCCCGATTCCCTTGGCGTATTTCATGACGGCTCCCCCGTGCCACCAGACTAGCTAGAGAATACTGATTTTGTTTGTCAAAACTCGGTCAAAAGGCGGGCTTTCTGGTTACTAAAGGAACGAGACGGTAATGCGCGGCTACTCAATCGGCTCGATCAGGTTGATTTCGGCAGTCCTCCGATCCGGCAGTTGCACCACGACGATTGCCACCAGCACCAATGCAATCCCTAATGATTGCATGGGCCGCATGATCTCCCCGAGCAAAGCCGCGGCCAGCAGAATCGAAAACACCGGCTCCAGGCAGCTGACCACAATCGCCCGCGTCGGCTCCAAATGCTGCAACCCCGCAAAATAAAACGAAAATGGCGCCATCACCGAGACCAGCGAAAAAACCAGCAGAAACAGCCACTGAGCGCCGGAATAATGCGCGGCGGCGATCTTCCACGGCGGGTTCACAATTGCCCAAAAAAGCGAGGCGCTGAAAAGCGTGTAGAGCAAGACGATCCAGCGGTCGAGCCGAGTGAGAATGCTGTGCCCATAGACGTTGTAGAAAGCGAACGAAAACGCCGCCAAAATCGCCGAGCCAACCCCAATCAAATCCAACCGCAGCCTGTTGCCAGCGAAGATGCCCAGCACCAGCGCGATCCCCATCATGGCCAACCCAACCGCCGAAACGCGCTGCAGGCCGGCCTTTTGCTGCGCTCGCGCCACGGTATATAACAGCACCCACAGCGGAGCCGTGTACTGCAGGATGATCGCGGTGCCCACGTTCGTCCGCTGGATTGCCAGATAATAAAAGTAATTCGACGCGGCCACGCCCAGCACTCCCAGCACCAGCATCCGGCCCATGTCGCCGGACGAAAGTTGAATGCCTCGCCAGCCGCGTGACATAAGCATAGCCACTAGCAAAATTAAAAACGAAAACCCGACGCGGCTTTGCGAAAGAATTAGCGGATCGATCGGTGCCAGCGCTTCGCCTTTCGGCAACAGCCGGCCGGTGAACGCGGCCCGTCCCAGCGCAGCTGCAATGCCCCACCAGAATGCCGAGATCGCAATGTAGAGATAGCCGCGAGCGGGATGACGTTGTTTCTGCAAGTCAGGTGACCGCTAATCCACATACTCTATGCGATAACTGATCTTCGCGGTCTGATTCAGCATGGCCGCGACCGAGCAATATTTCTCTTCCGACAATTTCACCGCATCCTCGACCGCTTTCTGGCTGACCTTCCCGCCGACCTTATACACGATCCGAATCTCCGTGAACACCGTTGGCGGCGTGGTCGCGCGATCGGCTTCGGCGGTCACTTCCAGGCTGGTCAGCGGCTCGCGCTTCTTTTTCAGGATGCTCACCACGTCATAGCCCGTGCATCCGACTAGCCCGATCAGCACCAGTTCTGTCGGACTGTTTCCGGCCTTGCTATCACCGTCCACCGTAATGTGGTGTCCGCTTTTCGCAACGGCATCGAACTTAAAGCCTTCAATCCATTTCGCGTCCGCTTCTATCATGCTCTCCTCATCGGCGATTGTCCGTCGCTGGCTCGGGATGAATCAGCACCCGGAACAGCTCTGGCTCCGCCTGTTTGAAACGAATTTCCATCTCTGTCTGTACGTCGTGCACGCGCGAAAGAGGCAGATCATCCGGTACGGTGCAATGGCATGAAACATAGAGCCGGTCCCGCACCCGTTTGATTTCTACTTCATGTACATCCATCACATCCGGAATCGCAGCGCCCACCCGCTTCAGCTTTTTCTCCAGTGCCGCATCGCGCACGATCTCGTCGGCGGTCTCAATCGTAGCCGGCTCGCTTTCAATGTGCGTCAGGATTGTTGAAATTTCCGGAACATCCCGCCGTATCTCGGCTTCCAAGGCCGTAACCCGGTCGTGCGCCTCTTTCATGGTCAATTGCTCATCGAGTTCCAGATGTTGCTCCACGTGCAGCCGCCCGCCGAAATTCTGAACGCTCACATCGTGCACATTGAGGTTATGCCGCGTGGCCACCGCTCGTATGCGATCAAAAAGATTCTCCGCCTGTGAGGGCCGCGGGACCGTTCGCACCATGACATCGGCGCCGGGAAGAATCTGTTGTACCGCCGTCGTCACCCCCGCCGAAATCTGCTCCGACCGCTGGAAGGTCACATTACGTGCCATCCCAACTGATAAATCAACAAAGTACCGGTTTCCCGACCGCCTAATCCGCACCCGGTCCACCTCCAGCAGCCCAGGAACGTTGCGCGCTGCTGAAACGATCTTCGCGCGCACTCCCGCAGGCGCTGCATCCAGCAATGCATCGACGGTTTGCCTTGCCAGCCGCGTACTTACCCACACCACCACTCCCGCCACAAACAGCGCTGCTACCGGATCGGCATTCCGTAGCCATCCCACTTCATATTTCTGCCCAGCCATCACCAGCACCAGTCCCAGAACTACAACGCCGGTTGACCAGATGTCCGTCGAAAAGTGCAGCGCATCCGCTTCGAGAGCCTGGCTGTCATATTTTGCAGCAATTTTCCCCAGCGCTCTCGACCTCCAGAAGTCCACGCCCATCGAAATGAAAAGCACCGCAAAAGCCGCCATGCTCGGCTCAATCTCAACATGATGAAAAAACAGCCGTTTCACTGCCTCATACAAAATCCAGACGCAGGTCAGCAGCAGCAAACCCATCTCAATGAACGCGGAAAAATTCTCCACCTTCCCGTGCCCATACTGATGGTCCGCGTCGGCCGGCTTGTCCGACACCTGCACCGAAAAAAACGTCACAACTGCCGCAATCAAATCCAGGCCCGAATGCGCCGCCTCTGACAAAATCCCCAGGCTGCCCGTCGCCACACCCAATGTAATTTTCAGCGCAGTAATCGCCATCGCTGCCAGCACAGAGTTTCCCGCGACCGCGCGCTTTTCCGTGCGCATCGCCTTCGAACTGTATGCGGCCGAGCTTCCCGCCATGTCGGCATTATCAACGTTGCTTCGTCAATTCGCCAAGCCAGATGGCAGCGTCGCGGAGACCCCGACCTTCCCGTTCCGGCACCAACGCAAAATCCACAGACGATTGCTTCCTGCCCGTCCCGCACTTTCTGCTATAGTGGCCGGGTTCGATCTAATTTCACCGCGCCCGCCTCATCCGCAGCGCGATTCAAACGATCGTCATTCGAGCTATCATCATCTAAACGAACAAGAGACATCCGAAGGAGCCCAATATGGCAGGCAAGAGCGTTAACAAAGTGATTCTGGTCGGCAATCTCGGCAAAGACCCTGAAGTCAAGTACACCCAGAGCGGCATGCCCGTCGCCAAATTCACCGTCGCCACAAATGAGCGATTCAAAGACAAGGATGGCCAGTGGCAAGACCGCACCGAGTGGCACAACCTGGTCGCCTTTCAGCGCACCGCGGAGATCGTCGGCGAATATCTGAAAAAAGGCGGCAAGGTTTACATCGAAGGCAGCCTGCGTACCAGTTCGTGGGACGACAAAGAATCCGGCCAAAAGAAATACCGCACCGAAATCCTGGTCAACGATCTCGTGCTTCTCGGCGGACGCGGCGAAGGCGGGGGTGGTGGTGACTTCGCCCGTGGCGCCGGCGCATCCGCAAACGGCGGTGATCACATGGATCAGCGCGTTCCCGAGCACGCCAACGCAACCAGCGGTCCGATCAGCGACGAAGACATCCCGTTCTAGATCATCGCTCCATCTGCTCCGACGACGGCGAGACCAAAGCCATTCTGACTCGAGTCTCGCCTGACGTCTCCCCTGTCGGTAGCAAGTTAAAATGTCCGGTTTTTGTAGCACGTGAAATGTCCGGTTTCAAAGTTGAGCCCTCGCCGAAGGGGTGGGGTTGATTTTGGGGATGGGGTTGCAGGGGAAGGGGGCAGTTCCTCTTCC
>DASVWZ010000132.1:0-20577 GCA_036392935.1 Terriglobales bacterium
CTACGGCCCGCCCCCGCAAAACAAATATGACTGCAAGGGCGCCGTCCTCGCCAAGGCCAGGTTGCACGCCATCTGCGCCACGACGTCTACGCTGGCAAGCAGCGCATGCCAGACCGGCTCCGGCCAACTGGTCGAACTTTACAACAGCGACCAGAACGTCATAAACACACCGATGGGACAAGACGAGCAGTACTCAACCCCGACGGTCTTCAATGGCAACGTCTATATGGGCACACAAACTGAAGTGGACGTCTTCGGCCCCTGCCCGTCAGGCGGCAACTGCCCACTCAACTAAGGAAGGAATTGGAAATGAGAGCGATCATCATCGGCCTCGTCGCCCCTGCGGTACTCGCCGTCGGAGCACTCGCGCAAACGACCCTCGCACGCGCCACCCTCCAGTGCTCACCCGCCCCGTGTGTCCTTCGGCCGGCGTTAGCCTCCGAGAAGGGCCAGGGCGAAGTAACTGACCCGGCAATCGCGGCAAGCCCGACCGACGCACGACAGTTGCTGCTCGGCAGCGCCGACGGCAACTGCGGCGACCTCTCGAGCGTAGGGTTTCACCTGTCCTCGGACGGCGGCTCAACCTGGACGCGGGTTGATTGCATGCCTGCCATTCGCGACGACAATCGACCTTACAACGCCGTCGACGAGCCGTCGGTAGGCTACGATGCGAAGGGAAGCGCATACGTGTCCGGCGTCTACGCCGACCTGGCACATGGGGGCGGCGACTACGGCTTTATCGGCGTACAGAAGTCAAGCAACGGTAAGAGCTGGAGCACCCCGGTGGCCGCTCTGATCCAGCCCGGCAAATCGTCACCCTACCTCTCACATCTTGCTGTCGACGCCACCCCCAGCAGCCCATTCGCCGGTGCCGTGTATGTCTCCGGAATTCTGGTCTCGTACCCCGGAGCGGACACCCAGGTGTGGGTGTCGCATACCAACGACGGCGGCTCAACCTGGACGCCGACGCCGGTCGACTCGGCCCAAAAGAATCCGTACAGCGACGCGATGACACGGATGGCCGTCGGCAAAAACGGAGCCGTATATGTCACTTGGTTGACCGGTGACACGAACCCAGGCCCCATTGTGTTTTCGATGTCCTCAGACGGCGGCAATACGTGGTCCGCCCCCCACCAGGTAACAACGGTAACCGGTATCACGGCCCTGCCTAACACCGGCGAGCGCGACTATAACTACCCGTCCATCGCAGTTGACAACAGCAATGGGCCATACTCGGGTAATCTGTACGTTGTGATGTATACGTGGACAGGAAGCTACCTGAAGGTCCAGATGGTCCGCTCGATCGACGGCGGCAAAACCTGGTCCAAGCCCATACCGCTTGCGCCCGAAAGCGACACGCACGACCAATTCTTTCCGGCGATCTCGGTAAACAAAGACGGGCTGGTCGGCGTAAGCTGGCTTGATCGCCGCAACGATCCCAAAGACATCGACTATCAGGCCTTCGCCGCCATCTCCTACGACGGCGGGCAAACCTTCGGCCCCAACTGGCAACTGACCACGAAATTCTCGAATCCGAAAGTCGGCAACAACGACTGGATAGGAGACTACACCAGCAACACCTGGGTCGACGACAAATTCATCGCCTCCTGGATGGACTCCTCCAACGGCACCGACATGCAGATCGTCGTCGGGGGGGTGCAGTTGAAGTAAAGTCGTTCCCTGCTACCAAAGGTGTAGTTTTGGCTTTTGCCCAGGTTTGGGCAGCTAGGGTATCCCGTCGCGCCACACTCGCCGGAGACGTTAACCCAAAGCGAAACTGGGACGGACTAGAATTCGGCGCTCTGCATTGTCAGTTGACAAAATCAGGCGTTAGCGCAAGTGTGCGCTTTTTCTTCGCCTTTTTGGGCCATTTTGAGTGTAATCGCGATTTATCGTCAATCGACGATCGTTGGTTGGATTGATTCCTGCCGAGCAGCGAAAGAAGAGCCGCAAAGTTTGCGGCTCCTTTAGATTCCAAGGTCGTGTCGCTGGCAATCGCGGCCTCGTCACTCTATTTCAATACGCGCGGCCTTTACCTCGCCCTTCACCTCAGTGACGAACTTGCCACTCGGATCATAAAAATCCAGTCGGAACGCCCCATGATGTCCGTTCCCGTTTGAACTGAGTGTAATGACCTCGTGGAGGTGAATGGTGCCCAGGAGATTGCCGTTCGTGTCGTAGTTCCACACCCGGTGCGTTAGCTTGTAGGAGCCACCTGAAAGCTGCTCCCACGCGCCGAGGCATACATTGCCGGCCCGCGGATCGACATTGGGATTATGGATTTCAGTTCCGCCTAGGTTCCACGTCTGGTACGCCTCCTGAATGGTGTTGCCGCCAACGCTAAAAAAAACGTGCCAAAGCCCGACGGCCGAAGCGCCGTCCGGCGCAGCTTCAGAAACTCCGGCATTGTCACGGGATGAAGAAGCCCGGTTGCCAACCGCGGCTGAGGCGGCCAGGGACCTCATTGCGTCGCCGCACGATCCGAATGCGCTGGCGCTGATTGCCAGGACAATTGCTGTGGCCAGGACAAACTTGAGGGGCACATTGCGATTTGATTTCATGATGCTTCTCCTTTTCAAACGTGGATTTTGGGCACGGCGATGTGAGGCGTCGTGCCTCACTAACAACCCCACCCGCGCTCGCACTTATGACTGAACCGGCGGTTCCAGGCAATGCAAACCGCATCACCCTTCGAACATTTTCACAACACCCCGTAACTGACCGCACGCCGTGCGCTTAACGCACTGTTGAATCACGTCGGGGGCCGTAGTCCGGGCTTGACTATGGCCGCAATTCCTCGCAAAATCATGGGGCTTGGGGTGGGGACTCGCTCGCGTGCCCTTTTAACCGCATGCCGATTACCGGTTCACGAACAGTTTTATTCGGGCCCTACACCCTTGATCTTCACTCCGGAGAGCTTCGCAAGCTCGGCGCCAGAATCAGGATGGGCGAGCAGAGCTTCCGAATTCTTTGCCTCCTACTCGACTCCCCTGGCGAATTGGTGACCCGCGATCAGCTTCGGGCCAGCCTCTGGGCCAGCGACACCTTCGTCGACTTCGACCACGGTTTGAATTCGGCTGTGCAGCGGCTTCGTGACTGTCTGTCGGATACCGCCGAGAAACCACGCTGGATCGAAACCGTTCCCAGACGAGGCTATCGCTTCGTCGGCCAGGTCCAATGGCAGGAGCACGAAGCCTGTCCCGAAGCCGCGCCCGAGCCGCTTGCCCAGACAACGATTGGCCCGGTCGGCGGCGAGGCTTCCTCTGAATTCTCCGGCCAGAATGCGCCTGTACGGCCGATTGCGCCCGCATGGCGCCGTCGGGTGTCGATGATCGCGACTCTCGCGCTGTTCTTTCTAGCTGCGGGATTACTCGCCTGGAATACCGGCGGAGTTCGGGACCGGCTCTTTCCGTCGGAGCGCGCCTCCCGCATTCATTCCATTGCCGTGCTTCCGCTCGCCAATCTCTCCGGTGATTCGTCTCAGGATTATTTTGCCGACGGTATGACCGACGAACTTATTACCGCTCTCGCGCAGAATCACTCGCTACGAATCGCCTCGCGCACCTCTGCGATGCAATTTAAGGGAGTGCAACGCCCGGTTCGCGAGATTGCACGAGAGCTCGGAGTCGACGGCGTGCTCGAAGGTTCGGTTTCCCGCACCGCGAACCGCGTCCACATGACCGTGCAGTTGATCTACGCACCCACGGATTCGCACGTCTGGGCTGACAGCTACGATCGCGATCTGAATCAGGCGGTCTCACTTCCCGAGGAATTATCACAGACCGTCGCTAAAGAGGTAAAAAGCGCGACATCGGCGGATGTGCCGCGGCGCCACATCAATCCCGAAGCCCATGACGCCTATCTGAGGGGGCGGTATTTCTGGTTTAGGGGCAGTATCCCCGAAACTCTCTCTTTTTTTGAAAAAGCGATCCAGCTTCAGCCTGACTACGCCGCTGCCTGGGCTGGTCTTTCCGACACTTACGCCCTTCGCGGAGTATTTCGGGGCGGCCCACCGAAGGAAGATCTCGCTAAAGCTGGCGAGACCGCCCGCCGGGCAGTCGAACTCGACGACTCGCTAGCCGAGGCTCACCTTTCCATGGCGGCTTGGTATATGTGGAGCTGGAATCCGCTTCAGGGGGATGCGGAAGCTCGCAAAGCCATCGACCTGAATCCCACATATGCTGAGTCGCACTACTTTCGCCATCTCATTCTTCTGGCGCTGAACCGCAGCCAGGAGGCCCTGCAGGAGGCCAAGCGCGCAGTCGAGCTCGATCCCTTTGCCCGTACCTACGGGCTTGGGCAGTGTTATATCGATTTGCGCCGGTTTGACACCGCGATTGACGAGCTCCACATGCAGGCACAACTTCATCCCGCCGACGCATACTTGCACAGGGTTCTTGCCGAGGCGTACTGGCACGAGGGCGAGTACAGCAAATCACAGGAAGAACTGGAAAAAGGACTTAAAGTGTCCGGCCGCTCGAAGGATGCCGCTGCCGTGCATCGCGCCTTTGAGCGCGGCGGCGCGAAAGCGGTTGCACAATGGCAGGCCGAGATCATGAAGACACGCGCGAGCAAAGAATACGTGTCACGCTTCGAGATAGCTTCTGCAGTCGCTTTGACGGGCGACAAAGACGAGACTCTGAAGCATCTCGAAGCGTCTTACCGCGAACATGAACCCGCCCTCATCCTGATCGAAACTGAACCTGCCTTCGATTTTCTCCACAGCGATCCGCGCTACCGAACGCTGGTAAGAACGATCGGCCTGACGCCGTCAGACTGAAGCGCGCAGATTTGCGTCGACATACCGCTGCAAGAATATCGGATGTGTCTCAACTGCCAGGACGGGTTAACAGCTCGCGAGCAGTGGACCGGCAACTAAAAAAGCAGAAAATCGGTGAGGACCCGGAACGTCAAGGCGAACCATTCCTCCAAAACCATACAGTCTTAGTACAACCGACGGCAATCCTATGTGCTTCGAATAGGTCGTCTCTGTTCCACCTAAAGTTCGCAGCCAGGGGAAAACATGATCGTTGATTGTGGGGCGGGTTTCGCCGGGTTACGACGCGTGGTTGTACGGGGAAAACAAAAATCAGCGTGGAGATCGGGCCCACCCGCCCTAAAGATTACGGCTGTGGCGTGGTTTTCGAGATCGCGCCTTAAGTGTCGTTAACAGGCGATTTCACTCAAAATCCCCGTCAAGCCGTCTCCTTGGCCAAGACTTTGGCGCAAGAACGGATCACTTTTATCTTATCCATGCCAAACCTCCGCAGTTCTTCCTCCGTGATTCGCCGTTCGTGCAGGAGCACCCCGAACACCCCCGTTAGCCGTGAGGAACGGAAGTCGTATTTGCGGTCGATTTCTTTACGTCGTTCGGTCAGGTACCGTTCCAATTCCCACATTTGTGCCGGTTCGTTGATCTGATTCACCGTTTGCTTTACTTGCTGCATGACTTCCTGAAGTTCCCGCTTCAGAGCAGCGTCGAAAACGGCGCGGGCTGCGGATTTTTCCGAACTCGACCAGATCGGTTCGTTCTGATAGGGGTTGGGAGTCGTAGATGGGCTCTTGTTCATCCTCCGCTCCTTCGAGGCGGCATTCTATTCCTTGCCCTGGTATCTTTTCTACCCCTTCGTGGGCCTCTGTCGATGGGACAGGCTCCTGCTGTTTCGCCTGCTGCTGGTCCTTCATTCGAAGGTCGAACAGATCATTCACCGGGTGACCGAGATTCTGTTTGCAGCCAAGATAGCGTTCCGTGGTTTGGACTGAGGCATGTCCCAAAAGAAACTGGATCTGCTCCAGTTCGCCCCCGCGATCATGACACAGCTTGGCACAGGTTCTCCGCAGGTCGTGGGGGGCAATGTGCTCCAGCCCGGCGCGTTGGCAACAGCTTCTGACCACATACCAGACAACATTCTGCGAGATGCCTCTGCCCCATACCTTTCCCAGTCTGGCAACGGCTCGAAAGATTTTGCCCTCGCTGATCCTGGCGGCCCTTAGCCACTGGTCGAGAGCCGCCTTGACCCAGGAGGGAATCGGCACCGTGCGAATGTGTCCACCTTTGCCAATCAGGTCTACCACCGCCCAGTGTCCCTGGCGCATCTGGATGTCAACCAAGTCCAACCCCACCAGTTCTGACCTCCGAAAGCCACAACCAAACAGCATCGCCAGCATGGCGTAATCACGTTTCGCCCGCATTGTGTTTCCCCAGGCATTCTGGAGCACTTCCGAACTTTGATCTGCGCTTAACCAGTTGCCGGAGCGGAATCCAAGTTGCTTTACGCCTCTGACCCGGCTAATGCCAGCGGCCAATTCGGGGCTCAGCAAACCGGAGTCGGAGGCCTCATGAGCCAAGCGCCGCACGGCAGCCAGTTGCTGGTTGATGGTGTTGGCGGCCAGATGCCGCGATTCCAGATACAGGCGATAACGCATGACGACGATGCGGTTGAAGGCGAGGCGTGGTTCGGAACAGTACCAGGCGATGAACTGGTCGATGGCGAACTCATACACTCGGCGCGAAGCTGGTGAGCCGAGACTGTTGAGCACGGCCCTCTTGCAATGATCTAAATCGGGCAGTCGAAGCGACCGACGACGGTAGTTAGGCTTGATTTTATTTTTGCCCATTGGCTAACGGCCTCCAGATGCCGCAGCATGGGATTACGCCAGACTGGCGCCTTAACCGCAACCTGCAAGGCGCGTAAAATCCGAAGCGATATGGCCAAACGGCAGTCGAAAGTAAAACCAACCTGGGAAGCAGTCAAGGCCGAATTCGTAGGCTTTGATCGTGCAGCATTGCTGGCCGTGCTGCAAGATCTGTACAGCGTGTCTGAGGGCAACCAAGCATTTCTGCATGCTCGCTTTAGTTTGGGCCAGAACCCCTTGCAGCCGTATAAGAAAACCATCGATCAATGGTTGCGGCCTGACACATTGCGAGGCAAAGGAACGTCGGCATCGAGAGCCAAGCGGGCTATAAGCGATTACCGGCTGGCGAGCGGCGACCCAGAGGGGCTGGCGGAGCTGATGGTTTACTACTGCGAGCAAGCCGCTGGATTTTGCCGGAATGCGGACTATCAGGATGCAGCGTACCTTGATGCGTTGGTGCGTATGTTTGAGCAAGCGCTCAGAACTACAACCGACGCAGGCAACTCCGTAGCCCTCCGTGCCCGTCTCCTTGGCAGGCTGGACCGTGTGCGGACGGTTGGGCGAGAGCTCGGGTATGGCATCGGGGACGACATGGATGTTCTGTTCGCCGAGTTCGTATCATCGTGCTAGCAGAGGATCTGTTATGCAGATAGATGACGACAAGGTCGACGAGACGGTACTGGCGCTGCTATACCTCACAACCTTCAAAGACAAACCAAGATGGAGGGCGTGGAAAGGTCACAGCTGGGATGTCCTCAATCGACTTCATGAGAAGGGTTACATTTCAGATCCCGCGACAAAACCAAAATCTGTCCTGATGACGGAGGCCGGGGCGGAACGCTCCCGGGATTTGTTCGAGAAATACTTCGCCAAGTAGCAATGGGGCTGCCGGCCGAATCGCACTCGCTGTTCAGCATTCCGATGGCCCCCCGGTTCTGAGTGTAAACGCCTGATTTAAACAGTTGACTTGTGCTACTTCCCATCGAACACAAACACGCTGTCCTCGTCCCAAGCATATGCGTAGGGCCCGGCCACTGTCGCGCCGTAGACCGAACCTAATCCAGTGCTCAACTTGATCGGCGTAGGGCCGAAGTTTTTGTTGGCGTGCCATAGGTAAGTACGATCTAGACTGAGGTGCGGTGCCTTGTAGTCGCTCGAACCCAGCCCGGCGACCAACACTTCGGCATCTTGCGATAGCGTCGGCTGGGTCATGCCGTCGTTGCTAGCCGCGACGGCGGTGAAGTTCGGTGTTGAGGCGTTTGCCCATCCGCCTTCCGGCTCGGTGTAAATGTAGATTTGATCGAGATCGCCGCGCTCCGTCTGTTGCCAGAACGTTACGAACGCGATGGTGGATTTGGCTGCCGTCAGGCCAGCGGCGAAGCCGTTCCCGGCTAGCTCCGCCGTCTGCGTCATCGAGGCCCATCCGCCCTGGGGTTCGACGAAGACGTAAGCATTTGTGCCTGAGCCGACAACCACCAGATTTCCACCGGAACCGACCGGGCCGGTGATCGCGGCACCACCGCCAAAGTAGGGAGGATTATCGCTGGCCGTAAGTTGCGCGGTCTCGGTTGCATCGACCCATCCACCCATCGGCTCAACAAAGACATAGGCGACGCCTCTGTTGGGGCTGATTAGAGTATTGCCCCAGACAGCGGGGGTGCCTCCGAGCTGTGTGCCGTCGCTCGCCGTCAGGATCGCGCTTACGCCTTCGGTCGCCCAGCCACCCGAGGGCTTCTGGAAGATGAAAGTTTCCCCTTGGCTGTCTGAGAAGTTGAAGACGCCGACCGCGACATAGTCATCCTGAATTGCGATACCCGCGACGCCGATATTCGAACTGGGAAAGTTTAGCGTTGCGATCTGCTTCCAGGTCCCCACTTGGTAGACCATGAGGCCCGAAGATGGCCCACCATCACCGACGACGATGATGTCATTTTGGGCAGCGAACCGATTATTCCCGCTGGCCGTGGGTATTGTGGCAATCGGAGTTCGCGTCGTCGCGAAAGCGACTGCGCTCAGGGCAATAACCAGCACGATAAGTTTATGCATATTCCTCCCCCAAGAAACCCAATAATTATAGTGTTTTGCGTCGTGCCGTACAAAGAGACTTTCGGGTGGCAGGCGTCAAAAGACCCCACTTTCAAAAGTCAATGAGTGTAAACGCCTGTTTTCGTCACTTGCCGTCGAAGACGAAAAGATGGCCCTGCTGGTCCGCCGTAAAAGCCCAGTCGGCGGTCGACGTCAATGCTCCTGCGCTGTCGGTAAGCCCTTCGGCGCTGAGCCGGATCGTTTTGCTCCACTGCTGGTCAGCGTGCCAGAGAAAAGATAAATCGAGCGGGTGATCTTTCTCGAACGTTCGCCCACAGCAGGCGGTAAGGACACTCCCGTTCTCAGTCAAACTTACGACATAGCCCAACGAGACGGATTCGTCGTCGAAAAGCAGATACGACGGCTGCGAGGTATTCGCCCATCCGCTCTGGGGTTCGTCGTAAATAGCGAGTTGTCCGCCTGCCCCGTTGTCAGGCATCCCAGCTACCACGACGCCTTTCGCAATCGCCACACTGTTGCCCAAGTCCCCGGACCTACCCGCGATCGTGAGCTTTGCGTTTTGCGTCATCGTACCCCATCCAGACGGTGGCTCCTCGTAAACGTAGACTGCTCCAGGCTTGACAGTGTGCATGCCGCCATTCTGCGGTGTGCCGAGGGCGATTAAATTGCCTCCTCCTGGCACTGGTCCGGTGATCGCGACAGAAGTGCCCAGCTGCCAATATGGTGCTCCGTCGCTGGCAGTAAGCTGAGCATTCTCAGTTGCATCTGTCCAGCCTGAAGCGGGCTCGATATAAACGTATGCCTTTCCCGTATTGTTCAGCCCATAACCCGGCGACCCAACAACGACAGTGCTCCCCCACACGGCTACTGAGATTCCGAAATAACTACCCTGTTGCGGGTCTGATGGGTTGAGGACAGCCGTCTCTTGCTCATTCGACCAACCTGCCGAGGGTTTGCAGAACACATATGCCGACCCGTTTGAACCGGTGATCGGATTGACAGCGCCCGCGATGATGTACTTATTTTGGATCGCGATAGAAAGAACCTGAGCATTTGGGTCTGAAAGAGTTAGGGTCGCGATCAGATTCCAGGTCCCAAGCGCGTAAAGCGTGATCTGGTTTTCCGCATCGCAATCCCTGCAGGCAATGGCGAGCACGCCGTCCTGCGCCGCTATCACCGGCGACGCTTCCCCCGGTAGGGAAGAAATCACATCTATCGGTTTACGGGTCACGGCCTGCGCAGTTGCTATTAGTGCGCACAATGCTAAGATGAGCGTCCTCATGATTCCCTCCCCAGCCCGACGATTCTAGCCCGCGACAGCGTCCCGTACAAAGATCAATGAGTGAAATCGCCTGATTTGGACAATTGAGATGAAACGACCTTTAATCGAGCACCCGGAATGACTTGTTGCTTTTCAGCGTGCCGGAGGCGAGCTGAACCGTCACATAGCCAGAGGTTGCACCCACCGGAACTGTGGCCTTAATCTCAGTGTCGGAGACAACCTCAAAGGAAGCCGATGTGCCATTGAAGGCGACCGCTGTCGTTCCCTGTAAGTTGTATCCTAGCAACTCCACTGTATTTCCAACCTTTCCGCAGTCAGACAACATCGCAACGAAAGGCCCGAGCCCAACAGACACCCTGTACACTGTGCCCAGACCGTGGACACCTCCCGAGAAAGTCGTGCCATAAAAGTTCCCGTCCGTAGCCTGAAGCAAGCCCGCGTAGGGAGCGACGCCGTCGTCGCAAGGCACGTGGAGGCAGAAAGTATGCAAAGTAGTCAGCTCGCCCTTTGCGGTGATTTTGAAAACTGTGCCTGGACCAACACCACCGATCGACGTGGTTCCATAGAAGTCGCTGTCCGTGGCCTGAATCAGCGCAGCAGTTGGAACTCCACCGTCGGCACAGCTAGCCTGGGAACAGAAAGTGTAAAGCGTGGAAAAGGTCCCGTTCGAGGTAATCCTGAACACCGTACCTGAACCTTTAGCTCCCCCCTGCGACGTTGTCCCGTAGAAACTGCCATCGGCTGCTTGAACTAACCCGGCGTTGGGGTTCGTGCCATCGGCACAGCCAGCTTGGGAGCAAAAGCTGTAGAGAGTTGTTAGTGTTTTGGTAGAGGGATCAAGTCTGAACACCGTTCCACAACCCCGATCACCGCAGCCAGAGCTGGTTCCCCCAAAAATAGTTGTCCCGTAGAGGCTCCCGTTTCTGGCTTTTACAAGCACGGCAATGGGACCGGCTCCGTCAGTACAATTGGTCTGGGAACAAAAACTATATAGCCGATCAAAGCTGCCTTCGGAGCTAACCGCGTAGACAGTTCCGCCATTGTCTCCCCCGCCTCCTCCTTCTGCCGTTCCATAAAGAATCCCATTAGCCGGTTGGATGAGACCGTCAAATGGGGCAGTCCCCTGATGTTCTTGAAAGGTGTGGATCGTCGTGACTGTACCAGTGGTCGTTACTTCGAATACAGTGCTGGAGGTTGTACCGTAGAAGCTCCCATCGGCGGACAAAGTTAAGCCCGCATATATGATGCCGCCGGTGGGGCTGGCAACTTCTGTCAGCGTCCCGTTCGGTGTTATTCTGAAGACGACTGGACTTTGTTGAGTCGTACCATAAAAGTCGCCGTCGAAGCCTTGCACGAGAGGCCCATAACCTGGGTTCATCCCATTCGTGCCATCGAAACTCGCCAATGTTTTGAAGGTATCTGCTGCCACAGACACCCGACCAGCGGACAGCATCGCTACAATACACATTGCCTTGCACGCAGAAAGTTTGACCTTCGTCATTTCATCCTCCCCGTTACCCTCTTCCACACGTTGCGAATGCGATTAGGACTTTCTTCGCGTGTTGGCGTGCGCGAAGGCAGAGAGAGCCAGAACGGAGCATAAGTTTCTGCATGATCCCTCCCATGGCCCTACAATTCTACGTAAGCTGAGTGTGCTGTAACAATGGGACTTTCGGATGGTAAGTGTCAACTGGCGATAAATCGCGATTACACTCATTGATCCTTAAGACAAGGTCTTTTGGCCCTAGTGAAGGGGGCGAACAATAAGCAACGGTCATGCCGAGGTGGACCCCGCCTTGAAATGCACTGTTGCTCGTGGGGGCGGTTCTTCGAATCGCCTTCTGCCACGTCAACAAGTACTTTCTCTTGATCATTGAACGGCCAGTTCTTGTTCAAATTTATCCATAGCAGCGACGACGTCTGAACTAACGCTCTTGATGTAATAGGAAAGCGTAATGTTCACATTGGAGTGCCTCAGGATTGCCTGAATGACTTTATCTGGGACACCCAAGCGATAAAGGTTGGAGCCCAGCCCGCGGCGTGCCGCATGCCAGCCGTGCCACTGGGGTATCGATGGGTTCCGTTCGTAGCCGTGATCCTCTTTCAAGTGCCGCTTGCCGTTTGGCAGGCCGCAAAGTACGCAGCGATTCAGGACAGGCAAAATGCCCCTGGTACGAACGTTATCCATACTGAGCGGCTTACCCAGCGAATTAGCGAAGATCGGACCTTGAGCGGGATTCCCGGATCTTAGGCGGTGCATCTCTAACCGATCGGCGAGCTGCTTAATAACCGGGATGGGTGCCTCCGAGTGTTTCGTCTTGGGTTTGACGACCTGACCGTTCCATACGGCACGCGAAACGTGGAGGACTCCATCTCGGTAGTCCGGCCACTCCAGACCCGACAGTTCGCCTTCTCGCAGACCGGCAAAACTAGCAACGGCAAAGCAAGTGGCTGCCGGTTCAGGTAGTACAGAAAGGATCGACTGAACCTCCTCCAGCGAATATGCATAAGTCTCCGATGGCGGAGCAGCGTGTGGATTTACGGCAGTGTCCTGGACCGGATTGACGCCATCGTAGTAGCCCAACCTCTTGGCCTGTTTGAATATTCCGCTAAGTACCGACTGAATTCGCTTAAGACTATTGCGAGACAACTTGTCTTGCCCTATTTGGTTTAGCCATCGCTGAACCGTAAAAGTACGAATGTCTTTAACGTTAGAACGGTCGACAGCGCTGACGCTCTTTACATGATGTTCCCAAATATCGTTATAGCCCTTGTAAGTGCTTGGTTTCTTGGTGTCCTTCACCCAAGGCAGATAAATTCCGGTGACGAAATCGGCGAAGCAAATCACGCGTTCCGGTGGGATATAGCACTGGTTCACCACTGCCATGTGACGCGCCGCTTCATCTTTGATGTCGGCCGGCGGACGCTTGCCACGCGTGGTCACCTCACCGACGGCGTGTGTTACCCGCTTCCGCTCAATTATGCCGCCTGCGTTTTGTCGCTCCCAATAACGAACGTACCAGCGCTTTCCGATTCGAACGATCTGACCTTCCTGTTTCCGCATCTACTTTCCTCCCCTCTTCCTCTTGAGTTCACGCGCAGCCACAGCCAACTTTGCGATCCGCCTACGCTCATTTGGGGATAACTTCGCAGCGCGGGCCTTCCCACCCTTCTTGCCCATTTCTGACAACTCGGCTGTTGAAAGTTGTTTTCCTCTCACCAGACCTCCGAGTCGTCCCAGTTGTTGAGCCGCGGGGTTCTTTTTCATCCGATCATCTTATCTAAGCACTTAGATAAGTCAAGAGAAAAATCGAGTCAGTGCCGTTGTTTTGCCAGCCATTCAGCCAACCGTAGCGATCCCCACTCAAAACGGACGTAACGGCCCAAGCGGACGCAAGGGATACGGTCATCCCTCGGAGTCCGGGCGCGGGTGTGGTTGCGAATCCAAGACTCCGGAACTCGCCAGCGGCTCGCGAGCTCGGTGGAGTCGATCAATTCGGAACTGTTTCTGCTCGTCTGGGACATTAATGGGACATCTGGCTCTTTTAAGTTCATGTTTTCAATTACCTACAAGTGAATAGCCGTTAAACTAACCGCCGTTCACACGGTTGGTTTTTACCAACTACGATGTTCCCTTAGGTCGCCAAAGGGCACAATCCTCGGGATTGAAAACGCGAGTGGAAAAACCAGGAGCAGTAAGTGTTTATGCGTGGATGGACTGGTAAAAAATAGAACTCGCGCTGCGCGAGTTCCGCGAGTTCAACTCGCGGACGATGACCTCAAATTCATCGGGAAGATGCTTTATCAACGCAGTCCGAAGCTCCGACTCGGGACATGTTTCGAAGCGAGTGCGAGAGCGGCTCTTTTCGTCCTGTACTCTCTTGCGCCACGCATTTCCGGCGTCATAGCTCTTCCGGTAGGTAGTTGGCCCTGACTCCTGCCATTTGGGCTTTACGCCATGAGTATCGAGGTATTCGCAGTACTGCAATCCTTTCCTCTTCAAAACGATTGCCGCATAAATCACGATGTTTCGCCGATTTGGTTTGTTTCGGGAAGTAATTTTCTTTCGCGTCGGCGCTCCAATTTCGGATAGGACAACCCTTACGACCTTCTCAACCTCAGACAAACTAAGGCCCCCTGGAGAACGCGTCGCAGATTCGTTGTTTCCAACGGAGACGGATGACGCAGCGCTCTTTAGGTGCTCCTTGCTAATGAACATCGCCAGTAGAGACGTAGGTTCCAACAAACCCTTCGCTAGGTCGCCGGCTCGTTCGGCGATGACTCGTTCGATCGCACGACCAACTGCATTTCCATGGCGTTTGTGCATCCGCACAATTTGACCTGCCGATTCGTTGCGCTTGACCTGGTAGCGAACGGCACGGCTGATCTCCACGCTGAACTGACTCATCAAGTCCTTTTCTGCGCGTTGGCAGAGTTCACTTCCATGGCGCACATAGTCAGCGGCCATATTCTTCTCGGGGCCATCACAGCGTGCGCCAACGAAAACGTCCGATTCGTAATCGTCTTTGGGGTCATATTTTTCTAGACCCGCTGCCGTGACTGCGAACCTACGGTCTATACACTGGCTGCATTTTCCGCAGTGCCATCGGCTTTTCGACTTGAACATAGAATGGGCACAAGAACATGTGTGGGCAATAAGGTGTGGAAAACCAAGCGATGGCAGAACCTCAACTACTTCTGTTTTGGTCCTGTAGAAATACGGGTTATCGACGATGAACTCGCGATTTACAACTGCTGTACAGAGAAGTTGCAAAAGATGAAGGGCTATGGGATGAGTTGTCCGGGAAGCCCTTGAGCGCAGCACTTCGTCCGCAACGGGCAAGTTAAGACTCACCACTCCGTTCTCGAAAAAACGAACTCCTCCCGCATTGATAGACTCACCGACAACTGTACCCAGCGCCGCGAATAAAAAAGACCGAGTCCTTTGCGTCGGCTCTTGCCCTAAACGTAGGTTCTTGTTGATCCAGACTGGCACGTGCAGAAATTGCCGTGGAAACGATTTCTCCAATTCGCGAAACAATTTCCCTTGGCGCGCGCTCATCGTGGATACGGGCCTGTGACTGACCAACACCGAATTGTGCCCGCGGGTCCCTGTTTCGACCGCGCCCACCAATGAATCAAGCCCACCTGAGAACATGATCACTCGGTCCGGTGAATAGAATGGCCAGTCCTTGAACCCACCAAAGTCGAAGTATTGTTGTTGGAACGGGCGCTCGCAATTGAGGGGAACGAACGTGAAAGAGTACCGGTCATCAGCAAGAAATGTGAGGAGGTCGACCATGAGGGACTGGATGGCTTCGGAACTCCAGAAAGCTAAGTCCCTGACCGGAATTACGAACGCGAAGTCCCGGCTCCACGGTTCCGTGCTGTGATTGTCGCTCCATTCCGTTCCCCTACGTGTTGCGCAGTCAGCACTGAAAACGTAAGAAGCGATTTCAAGTAAATCAACGAGCCTTGGGGTTAGCTGGCGTCCGAACACTCTCGCCACGTTCTCGAAGCGAATATGGACGTTCGCATTAAGTCCGATGGAATTTAAGGGGACGATCCGTCTCCCCACCGCGACCGGATCGTCTGGCGCGATCTCGGCACCGCTACACATGAATAGGCGCGGCCCGATCACATCTCCTCTCTTTGCTGCGTCAGTTCACTACGCAGCTTGTTGACCGCTACAGAGAGAAACCCTGACGTATTTTCAAGGTCGATGCCTTTTTGATACTCGGTTTTGGAATACCACTCTCCGCAGAAATCCCGCACAATTCGGGCGCTCTGGTTGCAGTGCGCCTGTAGAGAGCGGTTAAACTCGGCAACGTCCATGAGGTCCCGGAGCCGGGGGCCACCTAGTGTCGTAGCCGTCACCCTGCTCAG
Source organism: Terriglobales bacterium (assembly GCA_036392935.1). Lineage (GTDB taxonomy): Bacteria > Acidobacteriota > Terriglobia > Terriglobales > Acidobacteriaceae > DASVWZ01. The sequence continues at coordinate 15,851 of DASVWZ010000132.1, forward strand.
GTAGAAGTTGAGGAAGCGGGCGACGAAGTTCCCGAAGAATTGCTGCCCTAGTTCCCCGAATCCTTTTCTCGTCGAGAGAGGACGAACGGCATCGCGTACATCCGTTTCGCTAGGAAACAGCTTCCCCGTACCCGACGTCATAACGTTGACCATGGCCTGACCAGCTGCCTTCTGGGCGATTTCGCTGGCGTCGGTTGCGCCGAAGGGGTTGCGCTTCACGTATCGGTCAATCGCGTCCTGTAACTCCGTCGCGAGATCAAGAACGGTGCTGTCGGAGGTGATCTGGATGCCATGCTTACGGAGCGTCGTTTCAAAATCGGATGTCCGCGACGCGAGGGCTATCTGCGTCAATAGGTAAAACGTATAACGCACGCCACAATCAGCAGTCGCTCTGTTCAACCCCTCTTTTGTGGCGTCGAGCGTCGCGGCGGCAATGGAGGCTATATTCGACGGTTCGGACAGCACACCGGCCGGAGTCGTACCTGTAAAGAGACCAACAATCTCGGTCCATTTCCTCGTTTTCGGTATCGTTCCCAGCCGAGTGTGTCCCACAAAGACCCCCGGGTTGCCCAAGGGAGTTGGTACGGTTCGCCGATGGGCAATTGAACAGCAGGAAATGCTACCCGGAATCGTGGAAGAAGAAAAGCTCATTTTGATCTCATTAATTGGTTCGAAGTTGATTGGGATCACTCGCGCTACTCGCGCAGCGCGAGTAAGACATCGAAGGCTTCAGAGATGGCCTGAACACTGATCAAACTAACGATTTCCACTCGCGCCCGGAAAAGCCCATGTTGAGGAATTGGAAAGCAATATACAGAATTGGGACTATGCAACATCAACGAGCGGATGACTCAGAAGGAGCCCCACAAGTCTTTTATCCGGAGGAAGTTGCGGCAGAATCGAATCCTACTGGCGACGCGGATCTTAAAGCCGGCCGGAAGCTTGTCATACGTCGAGTTGGTCAACTTCGTCCCCATCCGAGTTTCAGTCGTCACGAACTTACTGTGCCAGTCGCAGCGTTATCCGATGCCGCGTCACAGCCTGACCTTACCTTGGAAGAGCCCATCATAATTACTCACGAAAACTTCATTCTGAAGGGTTACGCGCACTGGCAATTGGCCGGATTGCGTCGGCAGGAAACTATAACCTGTATCGAGTACGAGCTTTCGCACGAAGAAGGGTTGAAATGGCTGTTGCAAAGCCATCGCCGCGCGAATGGCTTGAATGACTTCGCACGAATCCTTCTTGCCCTTGATCTTGAGCCGTGGTTCCAGCAGAAAGCTCGTTCGAACCAGCGATTTGGCGGGCAGAACAAGGGTTCGTCAACTTTGTCGGAAGCTGCAAGAGTAGACGTGAGATCTGAAGTCGCGGCCGCCGCGGGCGTATCCGTGGGTAATGTGACAAAAGTCAAACAACTGTGTCAACTCGCGCACCCCGACGTTTTGAGAGCGCTACGTCACGGTGAGGTGAGCATCCACCGGGCCTGGGAATGGAGCAAGGAAGCTCAATCAAAGCAACGCTCACGATTGTTCCAGTATCAGGGTGAGATTGGTGTTAGGAAGCACATTCGAGGATTGGTTTCGCGACATCTACCGAAAGCGGGTTTGCCGGCGGTAGCCGTAGGAGACCTGTTGCGGTTACTGCAAGATGTTAACGCTAGCAACACTCGCCCCCTTCCGATTGCTGTCGTAGAAGTCCCAGGATGTTTTATCTTCGTCACCCACGAACTCTTCCGACATATGGAATTACAACAGGAGTTGAATCTCTAATGCGTTACCGCCAGCCACTGAATCAAATTTTGAGCGCGACCCGAGAGCATTGGGATCGCGAGGAAACACGGCCCGCCGTGCGAGAGAATTTCAACAAAGTGACTCTCTGTCGGACGCTGGCTTTGGGTGCCGAGATTTATGCCTCGGACAAAGAGGAGAAGATAGTGCCTCACACATGCAAGTCGAGGGCCTGCCCCAGTTGCGGCCATCGAGCCACGATACTGTGGCAAAGAAGCCAGTGGGCATCTCTTCCCGATGTCCCCTATGTTGGAATCAACTTCACGATGCCCGACGTTTTTTGGCCTATTTTTCGGCGCAATCGGCATTTGCTTCACGACCTACCGGCCCTCGCAGCCGCAGTGCTCTTGCAATACCTGAAAATAAAACATGGCGTACTTGGGATGGTGATGGTGGTACCACACACCTTTGGCCGTGCTTTGAACTTCAATTCCCACCTTCACATACTGCTATCAGCTGGCGGTCTGCGGAAAAGCGACAATCACTGGGTGATCGTGCGAAGGTTCCACAAGGACGCTCTGATGCATATGTGGCGATTCGCAGTCATCACTTACCTGAGAGCACTGTTGCGGGCGCACATTCTTGAATGCGATCCGAATGAGCGAGAGCTGAGTCATCTCCTCACTATGCAATACGAGCGGTGGTGGAACATCTACGTTGCACATTTCACGTCGAAGCAGCATTTTCTAAGGTATGCTGGGCGCTACATTCGGCGCTTGCCTATCGCGCAACATCGCATTGTCGAAATAACCGCCACCGAGGTCCGGTTCCGTATGAAAGACCTCAAACTCGACGAGTGGGTTGTCAAATGTTATGCGATCAATGATTTCGTTCAAATGCTCGCAGACCATGTCCCGGATCGATACCGGCACGCAATCCGGTATTTCGGATTGCTAGCTCCGAGTCTAAAGAGTCGGACGACAGCCGCCGTGTTTGCTCTTTTGCGCCAGCCAAAGCGGGCACGCCCTCGCCGGTTAAGCTGGGCCGCTTCGCTCCGAAAAGAGTTTGGACAGGAGCCACTTCTCGACAGTGTAGGAAAGAGAATGTATTGGAGTCGACGAATCGCTCCCCAAACCCGTATGGCAATCTGACGCTTGTCCCTGACGGGTCGGTAACCGTGTCTCATCGCAAGTAGCATGAGAGTCTCAACCTTCCCGCATCCCGCTTCTTTCGAAGATGAAGTGCAAAGGGTCTTGATCGAGACCTAACGCAAGCTGGGAAAAGCCTTGGTCGGTTCCACAGGGGAACGGACGCCCTAATTTATTTTCTTACGCTTGTTTTTCCTATGCATTAAATTCCGCCGGCTGCGGCGAAAACACAACCAAACGGAACCGCTCCTACAGTACTCTGTCCAGACGAAGGCTCCCCTGGCGTCATCACCAAGGATATTCTGAGATTTCTTTTGGCGACGCCCCACGGCAATTAGATTGCCGGCTCCGGCGATGGATCCTGTGATCGCCACCGACTGCCCGAACTGCCAGTATGGCGACGCCGTAGCCTTCGCCGGGTAGCGGCGGGTTGCCCCTGCTGCCACCTCTTATCAATGTTGGTGAAAGACTTCACCTCTTAGTGTCCCGAGTGCTGTCCGGAAATTGACGAATGAGGTCACATTGCGCATGTTGCGGTGCTCCGAGGCGAGTGTAAGTGATTGAGGCAAGGCGTGGTCGCGTCCGCGCATATAATTCGTAATCGGCAGGTCATCGGTTCAAGTCCGATCGTCGGCTCCAGCCTACACTCGCCGGATTATCTCTCCGACGTTCCCTAGAGCTTCCGGATGGCTAGAACTCGCTTAGAGCCTCATTGATCGCGGGGTGAATATGGCACCATCCGCCAAGTTTGCGCTTGACAAGGCCGCGTGATGGCGTCAGAATTCCGCCACTGTTGGAGGCCGCCATGAAAAAGCCCGGTATTTCGCTTGTGATTTTCTGTGCTTGTTTTGCTCTCGCTGCGTGGGCGCAATCGCAACCCCAAACCACGCACACCATCGTTAAATTCAATGCTCCCTCCGCGGGTACCGGTTCAGGGCAAGGAACGCAAGCCTTTGGCATCGTTGCGGGCAATACGATCATGGGAAGCTACATCGACTCAGACAACGTATCGCACGGCTTCCTGCGTTCTGCAGACGGTAAATTCACTGAGTTTGATCCGTCGGGCAGCCAAGGGACCTATCCTGCAGGTATAAACTCAAGCTCGGAGATTACCGGAATCTACCACGAAAACGGCGTGTATCACGGCTTTCTGCGTTCTGCAGACGGCAAGTTCACCAAAATCGATGCTCCCGAAGCAGGTACCGGTTCCAGCCAGGGCACCCAGGCATCAGACATTAACTCCAATCAAGTGGTCACGGGACTCTACATCGACTCGAATTCTACTTCTCACGGGTTCCTGCGCTCCGCCGCCGGTGACTTCACCACGTTCGATGATCCTCATGCCGGCACCGGCTCCAACCAGGGTACTTTACCCACCAGCCTCGATGGGCTCAACGATTTGGGCGCAGTAGTTGGCTTTTACATCGACTCGAATTTCGCCAATCACGGCTTTCTGCGGTATCCGTCCGGCAAATTTACGACTATAGACCCGTCGGGTAGCGATCTAACGCTGGTCTTTGGTATCAACTCAAAGAGTACGAGCGTCGGAACGTATTTCGACAGCGCCGGGAGCGAACACGGCTTCGTGCGCACTACTGACGGCACAATCACCAGCTTCGATGCCCCGCACGCGCCTAATGGCACCGAGCCTGTGGCCATTAATACGCTGGGGGCAACCGTCGGAGCCTACTTTGACAAGAACTTCGCCGCCCACGGCTTCGTGAGGGCGCCGAACGGCGGGATCACCGAGTTCAGCGTCTCAGGCGCGGGTACTGGCTTCAACGAGGGTACATTTCCTAATAGCATCACTCCAGACGGCGCAATTTCCGGATACTACGTGGACGCAGACAAT
>DASVWZ010000133.1:0-2222 GCA_036392935.1 Terriglobales bacterium
AGGGCGGCTTAACTTCCACTTATATGTCGCGCACCCCCGGAGCAGCTCTCGCCCTCTTCCATTGATTCGGTCGAAAGCGGTGAAAATGAGTTGTTTCTCATTTTCGCTTCGCTCCGCGAACGCACAAAGGGTGGCTGGGGAATGCGCGCATTCTGGGTCGCTGTAAACGCGAGCCGTCAACACTAATTCTGGAGACCCTTTTCCGATTCGGGCCCGCATGAGCCGGCTCAAACTTGAGGAGCCACCATCGCCCCTTGGCGGAAGAACATAGAGAATCCATGCTCCATTGGGGCTCACGCGCCCGCCTGCAATATCCCTCTCATCTCCCGCTGTGATCGGTTCGCTCGTCTCCTGGCCCAAGAATTGCTTGAGAATCCTCCATCGCCCATCGAGATAACTTTCGAAAACGACGGCTTTGCTGTCCGGCGTCCAAGCACCAGGGAAGCTTCTGCCGTCGTTTAGTGTCAGGCGTCTCATTGACGTGATACGCGTCCCACCATCTTGCAGGGCAACATACACGCTGCCTTGCCACGACCATTTTCGAAAAGCGAGGCGCTTACCATCCGCGGTCTCGCTGAGATCATCCATGCAGAAGCCTGCCCAGTTGGTCAATTTCTTAGCGCGCTCCGGTTTGGCTGTGGTCGCGTCAACGCGTGTCGCCCAGAAGTTACAACTCTCGCCAACTGGATCGGGATCGAACAGTCCGTAGATCAAGCGTCCATCCGGGGACCAGCTCCAGTCCGAGGTCGGATGACTCACCACTGTCGTGGCGGGGCCACCCTTTAGCGGTTAAGCCAAAATAAAGTTTATCTTTTGTCGAAACTATGTGGCACGATAGCCTCATGGAGATCGCTCATCGCGCCATCATGCTCAAAGTGCTTAAAACGTTGAACGAAGCGCAGGCGCGGTGGTATGTGGCGAAGGAGGCCTTGGCGTTGGGTCGCGGGGGGCTAAAGGCGATGCACGAGTTGACCGGGATGTCGCGCCCCACGATTGTAAAAGGAATAAACGATTTAAGGCAAAAACGCTTGCTGGGCGCAACGGGACGACTTCGCCGACCAGGAGGTGGGCGCAAAGCTATAGAGGCGTCCTATCCATCATTGAAACGGGCCTTGGAGAAGATCATGGAAGAGACCACGGCCGGGGATCCCATGAGTCCGTTGCGGTGGACGAGTAAATCGACGTATCGCATTGCCGAAGAGCTGACCCGTCAGGGGCAGGCGGTGAGCCAACGAACCGTGCATCGGAAACTGAGTGCCTTGGGCTACTCCCTTCAAGGGAACGCCAAAAACAAAGAGGGCAGCGCTCCCGCGAACCGGGATGAACAATTTCGTGCGATCAATGCGCGGATCCGGAATTTCATCCACCAGGGAAACCCGGTCCTGTCCATTGACACCAAGAAGAAAGAGCGGGTAGGTGATTTTAAGAATCCTGGACGGACGTGGCGCCCGAAAGGCGAACCGCGAGAGGTGAATACGTATGACTTCCCCAGCCTGGCGGTGGGGACAGCAATTCCCTACGGGGCTTACGATGTTCATCGGAATCAAGGTTTTGTGAACGTCGGGATGACCCATGATACGGCGGAGTTTGCGGTCGAAAGTCTTCGTCAGTGGTGGATGGGGGTGGGGCGGCGATATTATCCCAAGGCTTCCCAGTGGCTTTTGTGTGCGGACAGCGGCGGCAGCAACAGTAGCCGAAGCCGCGCGTGGAAGTATTACCTCCAACAACTTTCAGACCAATTGGATATTGGTATGGGGGTCTGTCATTATCCTCCGGGGACCAGCAAGTGGAACAAGGTGGAGCATCGCCTGTTTTCGTTTATCAGCTTGAATTGGAAAGGAGAACCCCTGGTGAGCTATGAAACTGTTGTGAATTTGATTGGATCGACCCGAACCAAAAAAGGTCTGCGGGTGAAAGCGAAGCTGGACAAAAAACAGTACGACACCGGCAAGAAAATTTCGGATGAAGAGATGGATCAGCTCAATATCAAATACGACAAAGTAAACCCGCAGTGGAACTACACGATCTACCCGCGGACCCAGAAACCGAAGCCTAAAAAGTAAACTTTATTTTGGCTTAAGCCCTTAGTTGTCGATCGGGCGCAAGACGCTTTTGGACTGAGCGTAGGTTCCGGACTGCAACAAGCACAACTTGTCGATCTGGTTTTGGACGAAGACCCCTCTAAATCGGTGCGTTGCAGCGTGGCATGGATCGGCGACTCG
>DASVWZ010000134.1:0-2122 GCA_036392935.1 Terriglobales bacterium
CACAGAAAGGACACGTGAATTCGGGACGCGGCGCGCCCTGGGTGCGACCTCCTCTCACATTTTTCTCCACGTTGTATCAGAAAGTATGGCTCTCGCTCTGGCGGGGTGTGCCGCAGGCGCTTTTCTCTCGTGGCCCATTTCCCGGCTCATTAGCCGGGCAGCAGGTCTAACGTTTGTCTTCAATAGGCGCGCCGTCCTGATCGCGTTTACAGCCGCAGCGGTGCTGAATATAGGTTTTTCTCTCTGGCCCTCGCGAAGAGCTGCGACCCTCGATCCAACCGATGCGCTGCGATACGAATGAAAGAGCTTGTCGTTCGACGAGGCTGAGCTGTTTCATGGGCTTCAGAGTCTGTTCACACGCCTGCAAGAAAGGAACGCGTATTCGGTACGGCGGAAGTCCTGGCATCCATCGAAGTTTCTCCGTAAGTGGTTGTCGGAGAACGGTGGTCGAGAAGCACTCGCTAGTGCGAAAGCAGGTTCAGGCTGTCGCGGGCTGATCGCTTGTTTTTCCGGCCTCAAACATTTCCTTATCGAAGCAGATTTCCTTTAGCCAGGTCGATGAGTTCGTCCGTGCGACCATTGAGAAGGTTCGGGCATGAACCGACCGCCTTTTGCCTCTCCTAGGTAATCATCGGCGGCATCGATAGTTCTTGGCGCGGCATAGGAATTTCGGGCCAATTGGTGTTGTCGAGGAGTTAGCGAGAGTAGCGAGAGTAGCGAGGCCTGTCAAGACATTTAAGAATGTAACCTTACGTGGGGTTGTCGAGACATTTGAAATGTAACCGAAAGTTTGTTGTTGTTGCGGCTGTGGGAAAGTGGGAATCGCGAAGCGATTTCCAAGCTCGCGGAGCGAGCGTCTTTTCCACAGCCTTTGCCCCGCCGTGATTGTTGTGACCTTTTTGCCTCTCCTTCCTGCTCCGCCCTCGGGCTCTGACGTCGATTGGTCAACCGCGAGATGCGAGCCAGCTTGCGCTCGATGATTTTCCCCAGCTGAAACGGATCCAAACTCTTTCGCAGTTTCTCGAGTCTGGCCACCCTCTCCCGGTCCGCTTGTGGGCAGGTCTTCACCCGCTCGAACGGTGTGCGCGGTCCGTCATAGACCCGTCGCACCTTGGAACCCACGCGCACCTTCCTCAGCAACTTCACCGAGGGCAGATACAGGTTCAGCCACAACCGCAGCTCGTGACCGTAGAGATCGTTGATCGCCGCAACCGCCTCGTGCGTGTCGTAGCGGTCCCAGCCGAGCAGCTTGCGCACGTGCGTCCAGTTCTTCTGTTCAATGTGCGCGTTGTCATCCTTCTTGTACGGCCGACCCCGCGTCAGTTGAATCTGTTTCCGCTCGCACCAGCTCTTCAGATGCCAGTTGATGAATTCCGATCCGTTGTCCGAGTCCACCCCCAGCAATGCAAAGGGCAGTACCCCGGCGATTTCATTTAAGGCCCGCTGGACGGCCTCTTCCCCGCGTCCCAGCACCGCCCGCGATTCCGTCCAGGTGCTGTGAATGTCCGTGACGTTCAGGGTGTGCGCAAACTCTCCCGATGCCGAATTCCCCGAGTGCGACACCAAGTCCACTTCCGTGAATCCCGGTGTCGTCACGTCCCAACGATCCGTCTTCACCGGAATGTGGTGCTTCAGCAGATACCCCGGTTTGGTCCGCCCGTAGATCCGCCGTCGTAGCTTCGTCTTGTACCTCTTCAGCCGCCGGTCCATCTGCCGCGCGCTCATCTGCAAGAGCTGCCTTTCCATCTCTGGCTGCAACCGATAGCGTTTGCGAATCCAGGGCATCCACAACGGCAGCAGCGCCTTCAACCGGACCGACCAGGGATAGCCAGCCGCCTCCCAGATCGCCATCAATAGGGCCACCACTTCCTGGCTGTAGCTCACCCCTCGCCCCCGTCGCGGCTCATTCCTGGGCTTTTCCGGCCGCGGTCCGTTCAGCAAACGGATGGCATATTTCCGGTTATAGCCGCTATTGGCACAAAATTCGTTCAGAATCACCTTCTTCTCTCTTCGACCCGCCTTCCGGTAACGCTCATAAATCGCCCGCAGATACTCCCATCGCCCTTTGTTACCCAACCTAGCCTCCTCAAAAACGCTTTCTCGTTGGGTTACATTCTAAATG
>DASVWZ010000135.1:0-34720 GCA_036392935.1 Terriglobales bacterium
AAGCCACGCAGGGCTCGGAAGAAACTTTTATTGCGAAGACCATCGCCGACGAAGCCATGGAGAGCATCCTGACGGCACGCGAGACCGCAAATATTCCCTGGGCGTCGATTGCGAACACCGGCGCGGGAGGCATTTTCCTGACCGGGTTCCAGCCGTGCGACAACGCGGGAGCCGATGGAATTTACGGAACCGCGGACGACGCTGCGGCGGGGACGCAGACGCTGCAATTGCCGGGGCCGGATGGAATTTTCGGAACGGGAGACGATATTTTCCTGGGGCTGAACAACTATCAGCGGCAGATTGTGATTTTGCCGGCGCTGAATGCAGCCGGTGCGCCGATCGGCAACCTGAACACGGTGACCATTACGGTGCAGTATCTGAACCCCCAGTTCGACACCGCCATTCCCCAGACGTATACGCTGTCAACCTACATTTCGCCGTACCGGTAAATCGAATTATGAAGCTCAGAGCGAAATCGAAAAGTCGCGGGTTCACGCTGATGGAGCTGCTGATCTCCTTAGTGGTCGGCACCATTGTGATTGGATCGGCCGTGTCCCTGTTCAGCAGCGCCATGGACGCCACCTGGGTGGAGAACCAGCAGGCGGAGATGCAGCAGGACTTGCGGGCAGCGTCGGACTTGCTGGTGAAAGACATTACGCTGGCGGGCGAAGGATTGCCGCTTGAGACTGGCATCGCACTGCCCAGCGGCGGTGGGGCGGCGCGCCCGGTGTATGGATGCAACCAGGCCGGCGCATGCACCCCGACGGGCGCGATCAACTATCCCTATGCCCCGACGACCACTGTTCCCACCATGTTCGGAATTATCCCGGGATATCAGATGGGAATCACACCGCCGGGAAGCGCGACCGCGAGCGACACCATCACGGTGGTTTACGCGGACCCGGTGCTGGCACTGAACTGCTACACCATCAGCTGGCCGGCCTCGCCCAACCTGAATCCGGTGCAGTTCACCGCGCCGGTAAGCCCGCCCCCGGCGAGCTGCATATTGCCGGCAAACGTGGCGTTTCCGCAGGGTTTGACAGATCCGGTTTATGGGTTAAAGGCAGGAGACATTCTTTTGTTCTACACCCAGTCGGCCTATTACGTGGGCGAAGTGACCGCAGTCGCAGGACCAGCTTCCCCGCCTGCGGTGGCGAGCGCGGTGTATGACGTGACGTTTGCCAACGGCGATCCGCTGGAACTCAACCAGACCGCGGCGACCTCTGGCGATTTAAAGGCTCTGATCGGAGTCGCGGGCGTCTCGGCCATGCGAATCGAAGTCATCACTTATTACCTGATGAACCAGCCGGATCCGGCGGGCATCGGGACTGGAACACCCATCCTGATGCGCCAGGTCAACGGAGGCACGGCGGTCCCGGTAGCGGAGAACGTGGTCAATCTGCAGTTCACGTATGACACCTACAACTCCGACGGCACGCTGCTGAGCGGCGCGCCGGACGGCGGATATTCGGTGGGAGATTCCTACAACCTGATCCGCAAGATTAACGTGTTGCACCTATCGATCCGCAGCACCATGCAGGGCGCGCGCAATCAGATGAAGGGCAAGAAAGGTTTTCAGACGCTGGATTTTCAGTCCTCGGTCAGTGCGCGAGATCTGAGTTATCAGCAGCGTTATTGATTTGGCTGAAACGCAGCAGGCTATAGCAACAAAAGGTTTTGGGGGCAAGGGAGGTAAGTACATCATGGCGAGCAAAAATCAGAGGGCAAAGGGATTCACGCTGATCGCGGCGCTGCTGTTGCTGGCGGTCATTTCGGGCATCTCGGTTGGCATGCTGATGATGGTCAACACCGAGCAGAAGGTCAACACGCAGGATATATACGCCAATACTTCGTTCCACGCCGCTGAAGGCGGCATTGAACATATGACGGCGGATATCTCCAACCTGTTTCAGAACGTGCTGGCCCCGCAGGTGAGTGACATCGAGGCGTTGAGCGCGCTGGCCCCCACCAACACCGCGATGATGGGCTATCCGCTCTACACCATCACCCCGGCCACCACGGTGAACGCAGCCGGCCAGACCGTTCCCAACACTGCCTGGGGACCGATCGCCACCGGCAACTTCGCCGGTTTGTATGCGCAGATCCTGCCCATCAATTTGAACGTGATCGCGCAAGGGGTATTCGGCGACGAAGTGAATATGCAGCGGAACGTCGAAATGGCCATGATTCCGGTGTTCCAGTTCGGCGTCTTTTCTGACAGCGACCTTGGCTTCTACAGCAGTCCGAACCTGAACTTTGCCGGACGCGTTCACACCAACGGCGACTTGTATCTGGGCGTGGCCAACGGCTATACATTGACCTTTCACTCCAAGTTGAGCGCTTACGGCAACGTTATTCGCGCAGTGCTGCCGAACGGCCTGGCAGCGGCGGCGAACAACGACGGCGGCACAGTGCAGATTCCCACCGCCAGCGGCGGGTGCGATGGCGCACAGCCCAACTGCCGTACCCTGGGCGCGACGCAGGGCAGCCTGGTCGGCGCGGGCGGCAATCCTCCGCAATCCGGTTACAACAGCGGACCGCCTTCATGGCAGACGATTTCTCTGAACTACTACAACGGATACCTGATCGATGGCGATTATGGAAACGCGACTTACGGCACAGGCGCCACGGACCTGACTCTGCCGTTTGTGGCGGGAACCAGTACCACTGGCAGTGGACCGCAACCCTATGAAATCGTGCGGCGCCCACCGGCGGGTGAAAATGCCGCCGGCGTGCTGGGCGGAGCGCGGTTGTACAACGAAGCGCAGATTCGCGTGCTGCTTAGCGACACTCCGGCTGATCTACCGGGCGGCGTGGGCGATCCGGGAAATATCCGGCTGGCCAACGTGGGCGCGTACGCCAACGGCGTGCCAGCTTCAACAGTAGCGGGATTGCCAGGACTGGCCGGCGGTCAGACTTATAACACATATTTTGCCACGGCAAGCCCTGCGATACCTGATCCCAGCACCTACAGCAGTAGCTACACGCAAAACTGGTCGCATCCCGACTGGCTGTATCAGCCACTGGCTCCGCCAGCGGCATATGTGACTTTGTATGACGCTAATGCACCCATGATGGTCGCGCCTGGAGACGGCGCTAGCGGACTGACCCGTGCGCCCATGAACGTTGCGGAGAGCACATGCAGCAACGCCAGCGCTACGGTTAACGTGCCACCGGGTGCGGTACCGACGTGTCCGACAGCGGCAGCGGCGTATCCGTATTACACGGAGCCTGCGCTGCCTGTGGTTTTTAATGCTGCGCTTCCGAACCAATCGCTCTGGAACCTCCTCGATGGATATATTCGCATCGACTACAAAGACAGCTCGGGCAACTGGCACAACGTCACCTCTGAGTGGCTGAGCCTCGGCTTCGCGCGAAACACCACACCACCAACGACGGCCGGTACCGGAAACACGGTCAATCCAAATGCGATCCTCCTGTTCCAGGAACCGTCCGACCGCTACGGCACTGGCGTTTTGGACGCGGTTGGCGCGCCTCCGGGAGAGACCACTTCGTCATGCGGCGCGGGCTGCACCAAGTACACGCCCTACCCCGGCAAGCCGCCCGATGTAACCAAGGACGGCACCACCAACGACTGGCGCTACGGGCCGAGCGGAACCAACAGCATTACGCAGTTCAACTGGTATCCGATCAACTTCTATGACGCACGCGAAGGCGAGCCGCGCGACACAGTTCAGAGCCCGGCCAACGACACCTGCACGGCCAACGGCATCATGAACGCGGTAGAACTCGACGTGGGCAACCTGAAGCGCTGGCTCAGTGGAGCGACCGGCGCCAGCGGCACCAGCGTCGACTACATTGCGCAGAACGGTTACGTGCTCTACTACTCCGATCGGCGCGGCATGCTGCCGAACCCCAACGGAACTCAAGTCGACCCGGCGAACACCAAGACGGGTGACTCGGGACTCGAGGATTCAGTGAACCGCGCAAGCGCGGCGGGAACACCCGACGGCGCGCTCGACCCCGATCCAGCGGGAAAAAGCTTCTCGGATGAAGACGTAAACTTGAACGGTACGCTGGAGAACTTCGGCACCTATAACATGGGGTTGGGAATGGGCTACATTCCCACGCCAACAGCCAACACCAGTAACCCGCCGACCTTGGGAACCGCGGGTGGCTACGCGGCTGCCAACAACGTAAACAACAAGATCACTGCCACGGCTCCGGCCAACAACGGCTACGTGCGCATGCCCACCTGCACCATGGCGCAGAACAACTGGGTAAGCGGTGCGCGGCACGTGCTCCGCCTGGTCGATGGCACCCTCGGCAACCTGCCAGTTCGGCCGGATAACGGTGGCGGCGGATTCACTGTTGGCTCCGAAAACCCGGTCTACATTCTCGGCAACTACAACACCAACCCCGGCGATCCCATCTGGGGCGGTGGCGCCGATGTGGCCCACGCCGCGGCGGGCGTGATTGCCGACGCGGTGACCATGCTCTCCAATTCTTGGAGCGACCTGGCCAGCACCAACTCGGCGAATGCGACCGATCCCAGCACCTATCGTTGGGCTTCGACGACGTATTATCGAGTCGCGATCACCGCCGGCAAGAACATCAACTTCCCGTTCCCCGGCTGGGAGAACGCAACCGACTACGGCTTCGGTACCGACGGTGGCGTGCACAACTTCCTGCGCTTCCTGGAAGATTGGGCCGATCCGGGCGCAACCTTGAACTACGATGGTTCGCTGGTCAGCATGTACTACTCGACCTACAACACCGGCACCTTCAAGTGCTGCGCCTACTCGGTGTATGAACCTCCGACGCGAAACTATAACTTCGACTCGGACTTCACCCAGCCGCAGAACTTGCCGCCGGGAACGCCGTTGTTCCGCGACATCGACAACCTGAGCTTTACCCAGAACTTTACCCCGCACACCGGGTCGTACTAAGTCCGGCGCAAGCTCAAATCAACCTTCGGCCCTGCGCAAGCAGGGCCGACGTGCTTTTGGCCACGTTTCATCGGCCATCTCTTCCCTGCTCCACCGGCAATCCGGGTATGATCAATCTCTGCGCTTTGGGCGATCGGAGGATGGATTGTGTCTGGAATCAAGACGATTTTTTGGGATGTGGGTGGGGTGCTGTTATCGAATGCATGGGACCACACGGAGCGGAACAGTGCGCTGGCAAACTTCGGGTTGAATGCGACAGACTTTGAGGCGCGGCACGAAATGGTGGTGTCATCATTCGAGCGGGGCAAAATCTCGCTGGATCAATACCTGGAGCGCACGGTTTTCTATCAGCCGCATCCGTTCACCATGCAGGCGTTTAAGGATTACATGTTTACGCTGTCCTCACCTAAACCAGACATTCTGCAGATCGCGCAGGCGCTCAAGCGGTCCTGCGATCTCGACATGGCCACACTCAACAACGAGTCGCGAGAACTGAACCAATACCGCATCCAGAAATTTGGCCTGATCGACATTTTCGATTTCTTTGTCAGCTCCTGTTACGTTGGACTGCGCAAGCCGGAAGATGGCATCTACAAACTGGCCCTTGACCTGGCACAGGAACCGCCCGAGGCGTGCTGTTTTATTGACGACCGGCCGATCAACCTGGAAACCGCAGCGCGCCTGGGGATCAACACCATTCGAATGGTGAATGCAGCGCAGCTAAAAGAAGATCTGCAAAAACTGGGCGTGATGGTTGCCTGAGAAAATCAGTGCAGGCGGAACTGAATGCGGGCCTCGGCGTCAATGGGAATGCCATTGCATTTGGCCGGGCGATAGCGCCAGGAGCGTACGGCTTTCAGAACCGTGCCTTCTTCGGCGGGCGTGTCGCCGTCAAGAATGAACAAAGAGTGCACGCGGCCGTCAGTGCCCACGATGAAGCTTACCGTAATTTTGCTATCAGGCCCGGAGAATTCAACCAGGGGATCGGGCGTGGCCAGTGCCTCCGGCGGGTCGGAGACTTCACAGCTGGCGTAGGCCGTGGGATGCGGAATGGGTGCGAACTGCGACTGTCGCAACGCCGAGAACCAGGCGTGGTTTTCCGGAGAATCGTCGACGCTGGCGGGGACCCTGCTGGGCGAGGAGCCCAATTTAGCGCCCGACGCCGCGACCGCAAACAACACAACGAAGGTAAATCCGAAAGCCTTACGCAAAGCCATAAGCGGCAAAACCACGGACGCCGGAAGAAAACGTCTCCGCCCACGAGTTGGCAATCCTATCACCACGACGGACCACCGGCTAAGAGACGTTATTTCAGTTACTTAGGGATGGTCACTTGAAACAATCGCAACTCCACGATGAAAACCATTGCAAATATTTGGTTCACGGATGAAAACAAATTCACCGGGAAGCAGCATTAGCTTCCGGACCAGAAGCCCCGCTCAGAACACGTTTTCTTTCAAAAGCTGCATCAAATACGTTCCATAGCGATTGTTCTTCATTCCGGCGGCAGCTTTCTCGATGTGCTCCGCGGTGATGTAGCCATAGCGAAACGCAATCTCTTCCGGGCACGCGACCATCAGTCCCTGGCGCGTCTGAATGGTCTGAATAAAAGTCGACGCTTCCAGCATGGCCTCATGTGTGCCGGTGTCGAGCCAGGCCATCCCGCGTCCCATGACCACAACATCGAGCTGGCCACGGCGCATGTATTCCTTGTTGACATCGGTGATTTCCAGTTCGCCCCGCGCCGACGGCTTGAGGCCTTTGGCAATTTCAATGACCTGGTTGTCGTAAAAATAAAGCCCAGTGACAGCGTACCGCGACTTGGGTGCTTTGGGTTTTTCTTCAAGGCTGAGCGCGCGCCCTTCGGAACTGAATTCAACCACGCCGTAGCGCTCGGGATCGTGCACCGGATAAGCGAAGATGTGCGCGCCATTGTGGCCCCTGCCCGCGTCCTCCAAGTGCTTCACCAGGTCGTGGCCGTAAAAAATGTTGTCGCCGAGGACCAGCGCACAGCTCGACTTGCCGATGAACTTTTCGCCCACCAGAAATGCCTGGGCGATGCCTTCGGGGCGGGGTTGGGCAATGAACTGGAGGTTTACGCCGAGATGAGAACCATTGCCGAGAAAATTCTGGAAGCGCGGAAGATCTTCGGGGGTGGAGATGACGAGGATGTCGCGGATTCCCGCCAGCATGAGCGTCGACAGCGGATAGTAGATCAGCGGCTTGTCGAAAATCGGCAGCAGGCTCTTGCAGACCGCATGGGTTACCGGGTACAAACGTGTCCCCGAGCCCCCAGCAAGTATGATGCCTTTGTAGTTCGATTTAGGTGCCGTACGCTTTGCCATTCGCTATGAATGAATCACTTCGTATTCAGATTTCACGAATCCACACTTATACGTCTGCGTGCCGACGTGGCGCAACTTTACATCGTGCGCCAGAGAACCAAACAGTGGAATTCCCTCTCCAATCAGCACCGGCACTCGAGTCACCGTGAGCTGGTCCACTAGGCCCGCGTGCAGAAACCGCTGAATGGTTACGCCTCCATCGAGATAAACATGCTTGATGCCACCCGCCACCAGCTTCGCAGCAATTTCTTTCGGTTCCCCGGACATTTGCTCGACCACGCCATCGCGAACTTTCGAAAAATCAATCGGCCGGCTGCTGAGCACCACTACGCGCTTTTTTCCGTAAGGCCACTCAGGAAAGCTCATAACCACGTCGAATGTGTTTCGTCCGATCACCAGGCAATCAACCGTCGCGATAAACTCCTCGTAGCCGTGCGGCTCGCCACCGTCATCCGGCAGAAAATCCAGCGCATGGTTTCTGCGCGCAATAAAGCCATCTAGGCTGGTGCCGACAAAAACAGAAATCATCATAGAAATTTCATCGCGACTATAACGCGTACTGTTTGGCAATCCAATTCCGGTAGCTGCCACTGGTCACATCGTGAATCCACGCCTCATGCGCCAGATACCACTCGATCGTCTTGCGCAACCCGGTTTCAAACGTTTCCCGCGGACGCCAGCCAAGTTCGTTTTCAATCTTACTGGCGTTGATGGCATAACGGCGGTCATGGCCCGGGCGATCGGTAACGTATGTGATCAGCTTCGAATGAGGGACGGCCGCATCATTCGGCCGAAGCTCATCGAGAATCGAACAGATCAGGTTGACGACGTCCAGGTTCTTTTTCTCATTGCGGCCGCCAATGTTATAAGTCACGCCGGTCTTCCCTTTTGCCAGCACGGTGAGAATTGCATCGCAATGATCTTCCACATACAGCCAGTCGCGGACATTCTGTCCGTCGCCATAAACCGGGATCGGCTTGCCCTGGATCGCATGCAGGATCGCCAGCGGAATCAATTTCTCTGGAAACTGATACGGGCCGTAATTGTTGGAACAATTCGTGGTCAAAACCGGCAACCCGAAAGTATGAAAGTAAGCTCGCGCCAAATGGTCAGACGCCGCTTTGGACGCGGCATACGGGCTATTCGGCGCATATGCCGTTGTTTCGGAAAACGGCGGATCCTTCGGCCCGAGCGTGCCGTAAACCTCGTCAGTGGAGACATGCAGGAAGCGGAAGTTAGACTTTGCCGCCGCCGAAAGCTCCATCCAATAAGCCCGCGCCTCTTCGAGCAGCGCGAAGGTTCCATTCACGTTGGTCTTCACAAAATCATCGGGGCCGTGAATCGAGCGATCCACGTGGCTTTCCGCGGCAAAGTGCACAATCGCGCGTGGCTGATGCTTTTTCAGCAGATCGAAGACCAACTTACGATCGGCGATATCGCCGTGAACGAACGTATAGTTGCTTCGCTCGGCAATCGATTGCAGGTTGGCCAAATTGCCGGCGTAAGTTAGCTTGTCCAGATTGATGACCGGCGCGTTCTCCTGCTGAAACCAGCGCAGGATAAAGTTCGAGCCGATAAATCCGGCGCCTCCGGTGACCAGAATGGGTTGAAATGTGGAGATGCGTGGCCTCGCTTGAATGACTAATTAGTATAGGGCAGAGGTCGCTTTTGGTGTGGCGCGGACATTCTCGCCCGCGGTTTTTGACGTTGTCCTAAAAGGGCAGTTTTATCCCGCGTAGTCGAGCCGCTCGCTCACATGAACATCCGCGGCCGGAATCATTTCCACGTTGCCCTCGCCGTGATAAAGAATTTCTGAAAATGCTTTGGCATGATTTGCCAGGCTGGAAAGTTCTTGCGGCTCCATGCTTCCCGCATGATCGGGGCCGGGCATGTTGCGATCGAGGGTGAAATGTTTTTCGATAATCTTCGCGCCCCGCGCCATCGCCACCAGCGCCGCGTCAATGCCTATGGTGTGGTCGCTAAATCCCGCGTAACGCCGAAAATCGATCGCAGCAAAATCCAAATCCTCAAGTGCCGTGGGATATTTCGCCACGCAATACAAATAATCCACCCGCGCCCGCGACGAAATCACCGGAAAGCCGCGCCCGTCCCACATTCCCAGCGACACGATAATGTCTTTGCCGGTCAACGCAACCGCCTGCAGCAGCGGCTGGTTGCGCACGCTGCGGCTGGCGATCTTGTAGCGCTTCGCGCCGATTTCTTCGCACCAGCCCACGCGTTCCACGTCAAACACCGATGCCATGAATTCGATATCTGCAAGCAGACAAGTCGCGGCCAGCTCAAGCGCCTGTTCAATGTTCAGCTGCGCTCGTTTGGCGTCGGCGTACCACTCAAAATCCGGCTGAAAAATCGAATCGACATCGTAGAGCTGAAACTTCGCCACGTCGGCGCCATTTTCTTTCGCCGCGAAAATAAGTTCTTTGGCCAGCTTCATGTCGCCGTTATGGTTCTGGCCAATCTCGGCGATGATCTGTATGCGATTTACGCTGGTGCGCTCAGGCATTTTGCCAGGTCTCCGTGCTTCTGTTCGAGCAGCTCCGTGTAATACGTGAGCTTCGACTGATCGTTGGTCATGTTGGCCGCGTGCTTGCGATAGCGATAGAGCGGCAGCTCGATTCTCTTGAGCGTATGCTTCTGCAAAAACCGTATGCGCAGATCAAGATCTTCGTGCAATAGGAATTGCTCGTCGTACAAGCCAATTTTCACCAGCGCATCCAGGCGGAACATCACCCCGCAGGCAATCGGATGTTCGTTCGAATTAATGCGGTCGCTCACCTGTTCCCTGTCATCGACCAGCAGGTAATCGCAGGCCACCGCGTCGAACGCCGGATTCATCGCCAGATAAAGATATTCGACCTTGAGCAGGTCTTCGTGCACGTAATCGTCGGCGTCTACGCGCACCACGAAGCGGCTGTGCGCCTCGCGCAGCCCGATATTGCACGCCGCGGGCAGCCCGACGTGATGATCGAGATTGACCACGCGAATCCAATCGCCAAACGAATTCAGCACGCGCAGCGTGTTGTCGCTGCTGCCATCGTTGACCACCAGAATCTCGTAGTCTTTTTTCGACATGCTCTGTTCGAGCAGGCTGCGGATGGCGCGCCCAATATGGAATTCGCCATTATGCACCGCAACAATTACCGTGACCTTCACCGAGTCTCCTCTTCGCGAATGTAGCATGCGCAGCCGAGGGTTTAGGCCAGTTCCCGACGGAGGGAATATGAGTGGTTAAGAGCTGCGCTGACCATCCGGGGATGGTTCACCGTGCCGGCTGTGCCCGAGCAGTCAACGAGTCAGCCGCGCTATAGGCTCGCGCCCGTTTCGCTCGTTGACGGGGTGTTGCAGCCTCTTTAAGATGAAGCGACCTGAAGATCGCCATCCCTCAAATGATCGGCCAAACCATTTCGCATTACCGCATTGTCGAAAGGCTCGGCGGCGGCGGTATGGGAGTGGTGTACAAGGCCGAAGATCTTAAGTTGGGCCGGTTTGTGGCGCTCAAGTTCCTACCCGACGACATGGCGAACGATGCGCAAGCGCTCAGCCGCTTCCAGCGCGAAGCAAAAGCTGCATCCTCGTTGAACCACCCCAACATCTGCACCATCTACGAAATCGACGAGTCCGATAGCCGGACCTTCATCGCCATGGAGCTGCTCGAAGGCCAAACCCTACGGCACTGCATCGCCGGCAGACCGCTGGAAATCGACATGGTGCTCGATCTCGGCATCCAGATCGCCGATGCTCTGGATGCGGCGCACGCCAAGGGCATCATCCACCGCGACATCAAGCCCGCCAACATCTTCGTGACCGTTCGCGGACAAGCGAAGGTTCTCGATTTCGGATTAGCCAAGGTCATACTCAAGCCGGAGAGCGTTGCGCTGAGCGCAGCCACCATCGAGTCAGAGGCTCACTTGACCAGCCCCGGCAGTGCGCTGGGCACGGTGGCGTATATGTCTCCGGAGCAGGTCCAAGGAAAAGACCTCGATGCTCGCACCGACCTGTTTTCCTTCGGCACGGTGTTGTACGAAATGTGTACGGGCACGCTGCCGTTCCGGGGCGAGACTTCCGCACTGGTCTTTAAAGCTATCCTCGACGGCGCGCCGACCTCGGCCGTACGCCTGAACCCCGACCTGCCTGCCGAATTGGAGCGCATCATCACCAAGGCCCTGGAGAAGGACCGCGACCTGCGTTACCAGGTCGCCTCAGAGATGCGCGGCGATCTGAAGCGGCTGAAGCGCGAGATCGATTCCGGCAAAAGCTCGGTGATGAAGGCGGAATCGTCTGCTTTATCGCCCTCCATTGCGCGGACTGCGCAGACCGCCGGCACTGCCACCGCCCGCCGGCGCACATTGGGCATCGGCATGACCAGCCTGATCGCGGTTTTGCTCGTAGCGGCGGCCGCTTATGGCGTCTATGCGTTCCTCGCCCGCACTCGGCCGGTTGCGTTTCAAAATTTCTCGGTTACCAAGATTACCGAGACCGGCAGAGCCCGGCTGGTCGCCATTTCTCCCGACGGCAAATACATCTTGAATGTGGTGAATGACCAAGGCCAGGAGAGCTTGTGGCTGCGCAACGTTCCCACCAACAGCGACACACAGGTTATGCCTCCCGAGCCGTTGCAGTATCTGGGTCTGCGATTCTCTCCCGATGGGAACTACCTTTATTTTGTCCGCGGTGAACCGGGACAGGCCGTGAAGTCCCTTTATCGAGTGCCCGTCCTAGGTGGCGCTCCGCAGAAACTCGTCACCGACGTGGACAGCAACATCACTTTTTCTCCCGATGGCCGCAGTCTCGTCTATTCGGTGAATAACAACCCGGAAGCCGGCAAGTTCCGGCTGGTGATTTATTCCATTGAAACCGGTGAGGGCAAAACCCTGGTCAGCGGTGACGAAGATCATTTCTTGGGAGATCCGGCGTGGTCACCGGATGGCAAGACGATAGTCTGCATAACCCAGGGGGAAAATGTCCTCGGCGCCATGGTGGAGGTCGACGCCGTTACCGGCAAGCAAAACTTGGTGATTGAGTCCAAATGGGGATTTTTGAGCAAGCCGACGTGGCTGCCAGATGGCGGCGGTTGGCTGGCGCTCTATCGCGGCAAAGAGACCAATTTCCTGCGCTGGCAAATTGCGGAAGTTTCTTATCGCGGCGGCACAGTTCATCCGGTGACCCACGACATCGGCAACTACTCTGACTTGAGCCTAGCCGCGGACGGTCGCACCCTTGCCACTGTCCTCCAGGACAGTCATTACGACATCTTCGCGGCGTCCGCATCAGGCTCGGCCGACAACCAGGTTGAGCGGCTCACCTCCGGAGCTCGCGTCGTTGACGTCTCCTGGATGCCAAATGGGCAACTGATTTTCACCCAAGATTTTAGTTTGAACCTTCTCAATCCCGAATCCAAAGCTAAGACACAGCTCACCTCGCAGCAACAGCAGGGCGACATATTCCAGCCCTCACCCTGTGCCAACGGCCGTGATCTGGTGTTCACCTACGGCATCCACGGTGAGGTGAGGACGGCAACCATATGGCGCATGGACGCTGGTGGGGGAAACTTCAAACAGCTCAGCGATGGCAAACTGGATTATTTTCCCGTGTGCTCGCCCGACGGAAAGTGGGTTTATTACGCGGATCGCTCCAATGGTTCTAGGCTAAACAGAGTGCCTTTGGAGGGAGGCAAGCTGGAAAAACTCTCCGATCTGTACGCATACCGGTTCGACATTTCTCCCGATGGCAGGCTGGCCGCTTTTACCACGCTGGCGCCCGGCACCCCCAAGAAACTAGCCCTGGTTCCGGTCGAGGCTCCGCGGGATTCGAAACTACTCGATCTGCAGCGTCCAACGACCAACCTCGGCGTTGTCCGCTTCAGCCATGACGGCAAGGCAGCCATTTATCCGTTCCACGATCAGGACGCCGACAATCTCTGGCTGCAGCCTCTCGACGGCTCGCCGGGAAAGCAGCTCACCAACTTTAGATCGGAACAGATCACCGACTTTCACTGGTCCCTCGACGGCAGCAAACTGGCATTGATCCGCGGGCACACCGATTCCGACGTGGTGCTCTTGCAGGAGTCCAAACCGTAACGTTAGCGCATCGCCTTCCAGCAGCACAGATCGGCATCTCCATGCGACCCTCCATTCCTATCTGGGAAGGGGAAAAGCTGATAAGTCCTGATTTTAGAGCATTTTGCCGTAAACACCATTTGATTGAAGGAGACCTTTCGCCCGGAACCCACCCGCCAAGAGTCGAAAGCTAACAGCTAAAAAGCTCCCTCATTTGCCAGCCTCTTCAACCCCCTCTAAAATAAAAGATTACCCCCGAGACAAACTTTCATGATTCTTTTTCCCGTTCCTGAGGCCCTTACCTTCGATGACGTGTTGCTGTTGCCGGCGCATTCCGACGTAATTCCGGCGCAAGCCAGCACGCAAACCCAGCTCACGCGCAATATCACGGTCAATATCCCCATCATCAGTGCGGCCATGGACACGGTCACCGAATCGCACATGGCGATTGCGCTGGCGCAGCAAGGCGGAATCGGCATGATTCACCGCAACCTGCCGATCGAACAGCAGGCCAGCGAAGTCGATAAGGTGAAGCGCTCGGAGAGCGGGATGATCGTCGATCCAGTGACCATGCCGCCGGATGCCAAGGTCTCTGACGCGCTCGAAGTCATGCGCCGCTACAAGATTTCCGGCGTTCCCATCACCAAGAAAGGCAAGCTGGTCGGCATTCTTACCAACCGCGACCTGCGGTTTGAGACGCGGTTCGATATTCCGATCAGCGAGGTGATGACGCGGGCGAACCTGATCACGGTTCCGGTGGGAACCACGCTCGAAGAAGCCGAGACCATTCTGCATCAGCACCGCGTGGAGAAGCTGCTGGTGGTCGACAAGAACTATAACCTCAAGGGACTGATCACGGTCAAAGACATTCAGAAGAAGCTGAAGTACCCGAACGCTGCCAAGGATTCGCACGGGCGGCTGCGTGTGGGCGCGGCGATTGGCGCAACCGGGGATTTCCTGGAGCGCGCGCAGGAGATGGTGAAGGCCAAAGTCGACGTACTGGCCATCGATAGCGCCCATGGGCATTCCACGCGGGTAATCCAGGCAATCAAGAAGGTGAAGTCCAAGCTGCCGGAAGTAGATTTGATGGCCGGGAATATTGCAACTTCAGACGGCGCTGCCGAACTGATAAAAGCAGGAGCGGACGCGATCAAGGTCGGCATCGGGCCAGGATCGATCTGCACCACGCGCGTGGTCACCGGTGCGGGCGTTCCGCAGATCACCGCGATTGCCGAAGCATTCCGCGCCACCAAAGAGGCAGGCGTGCCGATCATCGCCGACGGCGGCATCAAGTATTCCGGCGACATCACCAAGGCGCTGGCGGCCGGCGCATCGGCGGTCATGATCGGGTCGCTCTTTGCCGGGACCGACGAAAGCCCGGGCGAGTTGATTCTCTATCAAGGCAGGACATTCAAGTCCTATCGCGGCATGGGCTCGCTGGGCGCGATGGCGGCGGGGTCCGGGGCGACCGAGAGATATTTCCAGAGCACGGATGACGCCTCGACGGCGCAGCCCACGCTGGGTGAGGAATCGAACCGGCTTGGAAAGCTGGTGCCGGAAGGAATTGAAGGCCGGGTGCCCTATCGCGGATCGGTTTCGATGATCGTCCACCAGATGGTGGGGGGCCTGAAATCAGGCATGGGATATTGCGGCTGTGCCAGCGTGCCGGAGTTATTGCAGAAGGCGCGCTTCGTGCGGATCAGCGTGGCCGGCCTGCGCGAGAGCCACGTGCATGACGTGATGATTACGCGGGAGGCGCCGAATTATGCGGTGGAATAATCGATTGACGGCGCAGACCGAGCGGCGGGTCTCCTTGTGACTTCCGACCGCAGACAAGCGATGATCGCGTGGGTACCGGCGGTGCTGTGGATTGGCGTGATCGCGCTCGAATCCACGGACTGGTTTTCCGCCGAACATACGGGGCGGTTTCTGTATCCGATTCTGCATTTTCTTTTCAGCATCAGCACGGAAGTGTTCGACATTTGGCACCACATCCTGCGGAAGACGGGACATTTTATCGGTTATTTCGCGCTGAGCGCCTTGCTGTTTCGCGCCTGGCGCGCGACGCTGCGAGCGGGTGAGGGAAAAGTGTGGGCGATGCGCTGGGCATTGCCGGCGTTTTTTATGTCTGTGGTGGTGGCGAGTATGGATGAATGGCACCAAACCTATCTTCCATCGCGAACAGGACGGCTGGCTGATGTTCTTCTAGACAGCATGGGGGCGCTGACGGCGCAGATCGTGATTTTTCTGATTCTCAGTTTGAGGCAGTCACGGCAGGCGGCCGAGGCTTAGGTCGGCACCGCAAGGGTTGCAGCTAATACATCGCGTCATACTTGGTGACCACCCAACTGCCGCTGTCGTTCTCAAGCGTCACCGAAAATAATTCTGAATACGTGCCCCGTTGGCCAGGCATGGTGCGACGCTTGCCGCGATAATGCAAAATTCGCAACGGCGGCGCGTCCTCCCAGTCAACAATCCTCCACGAAACCAACGGATGCTGCGCTTCCGAGTTGCAAATAAAAGCCGCGTATTTCTTGCGGTAGTCTCTGGCCCAGTCGGCGAGCTGTTCGTCGCAGTGGCCATCGCGCATGGCGTCAAGATATTTTGAGGCGACATGTTCGGAGGTGCGGTCGCGCATCGGATTCAGTGAAATATCGACGGGAATGCCGGACAGCGAATCTTTCTCTTCCGATCGCGAAAGCACTGGTCCTTGCCCATTCAGCCAGTACAAATAGCCGAAAAAGACCATTAGCACCAGCACGCCGGCAGTGGCGGCGATGGCGATCTGTACGCGGGAAACCTCCATGGTGCTGAAGATAATTTCGCGTTCGGGAAAATACCAGATTACTGTCGTCACATCGCCGCTTGATAGCGCTTGTGGACTTGACCCAACAAGGCTCACGAGCCGACGGTCTCTACTTCAGCTGCGCTGATAGGCACGAACGGAGGAGCACTGAACCACGCCAGGCCGAGGCTGAGAAGTGATACGGCTATCATCAGGCCAACGCAGCCTGGCCAACCCTTCCACCGCCAGAGAAACCCTGTGACCGTGGCGCCGAGACTTCCGCCCAGGTAGTAAAACGCCACATAAAGCCCGGCTGCCGACGACTTGGCTTTGCCGGCAATCGCTCCTGTCTGTACCGTGGCCGATGCTTGCGCGACAAACACTCCCGACGAGAAAAGTGCCAGCCCGGCAATAATGACGGGCAGCGAATGAATCAGTGTGAGCAGCATGCCAGCAATCATCATGGTGCAATACAGAATGCTTGTGTCGCGGAAGCCGAAGTGGTCAAGGAAGCGTCCGGATTGCGGGGTGATGACGACGCCGAGGAGATAGACGAAGAAAATACTGCCGAGTTGCGCCGAGTTCAGATGAAACGGTGGAGCAGCAAGATAGAAATTGGCGTAGGTAAAACATCCGACCAAGCCAAACAGGACCGATGCACCCATGCCGAAATTGGCCAGCAGATAAGGATTGTGGAGGTGAGATTTGACGTGTCCAATGGCCTGGCGCCAGTCCTCAGCCCGGGTGAAGTGTGTCGCTTTCGGCAGCCATGAGCGGACTAGGAGGGCGCCGATGAAATTAACCAGAGCAAGAACAATGAATGCAGCGCGCCAGTGCCAGTGCGTGGCGATTAGGCCTGAGATGAAACGGCCGGAAAATCCACCCAGGACCGTGCCGGTTATGTAAGAAGACATGGCGCGACCCACGCCTCGCCCTGCCCACTCTTCGTTGATATAGGCAAGCATGACGGCGATGACGCCGGGAATAAATATCCCCTGGGCGAATCGCCAGAAGACAAGTTCAGCCAGAGTGGACGATGTGGCGGCGAGCGCCGTGGGAATCGTAAGCAGAAATAATGAGGGAACAATCACCTTCTTGCGGCCACGGCGCTCGGCGAATATGCCGATCAACGGTGCAGTGAGAGCGGTGGCGAGGATAGTCGCGCTGACGGTGAGGCTAACTTCCAGCTCGGACGCATGAAAGACGTGACGAAGCAAAGGCAACAACGGCTGGGTCACGTAAACGCTGAGAAACGTGCAGAAGCCGGCCAACATGGTGGCGACGGTTGCTTTTTCCGGTTTAGCCAGAAATGCCTCGAGTGCTCATTGTGAATGATATGCGAGCGACGACAGGTTTTGAGAGACGATTCCAGCCAGAAAAAATGCACCCCGGAACGGGGTGCACGGACAAATGAATTTCTTATTTCTTACTCTTTGTCTTTAGCTGGGGATTCGCCTTCTGCTTCGGCAGGAGCATGCTCGACCCCACCTTGCGCTTCGGCGTCGGCCATGGCCTGCTTGGCTTCTTCGGCGCGCTTGGCGCGGGCTTCGGCGCGCTTCTGGCGCTTTTCGTCGATCAGCTTTTCGCTGCCCAGCAGCTCGATGAACGCTTTTTCGGCGCCATCGCCCTTCTGAAAGCCGGTGCGAACAATCCGCAAATATCCACCCTGGCGATCACCGAAGCGAGGTCCGATAGTGTCGAAGAGCTTCTCGACCGCAGCACCGGTCATCAGATAAGCCAGCGCTTGACGGCGCGCAGCCAGATCGCCACGCTTGCCCAGCGTAATCATCTTCTCGACATGCGGACGCATGGCCTTCGCTTTGGGAACTGTGGTTTCGACACGCTCTTCAATGATGAGCGAAGTGACGAGGTTGCGCAGCAGCGACCGCCGGTGCGCCGTGTTTCGTCCGAGTTTCCATCCAGCTACTTTGTGACGCATAAATGTTCCTCAAAGTTGTAGAGACGCCGTTGACAGCGTCTCTACTTATTTTCTTAATAGCCGTTGTCGGGCCCGTAAGCTGAAGCGGGCAGAATCTGGTTTGAAGTCGGGCCAGGCACGGCGTTGCCGTGTTCGTCGATCTTCATGCCCAGGCTGAGTCCCATGGTCCCGAGAATTTCTTTAATTTCGTTCAGCGACTTGCGGCCGAAATTCTTGGTCTTCAGCATCTCGGCTTCGGTCTTCTGCACAAGTTCGCCGATGGTCTGGATATTCGCGTTCTTCAGGCAATTGTAGCTGCGCACAGAAAGCTCCAGCTCCTCGACCGAGCGATTAAGATTTTCGTTCTTGATCTCAGGCTTACGCTCTTCCGAGGCGGTGGAGGTTTCAATATCTTCCTCGAAGTTGATGAAGATATTCATGTGGTCCTTGAGCAGCTTGGCCGCCAAACCGATCGAATCCGCAGGAGTAATCGACCCGTTTGTCCAGACTTCAAGGGTGAGCTTGTCGTAATCGGTGATCTGACCGAGACGAGCAGCCTCTACGGTGTAATTGCACTTGCGCACCGGAGAGTGAACGGAGTCGATGGGAATAAACCCGATGCCCAAATCGTCATCGAAGTTCTTATCGGCGGAAACATAGCCGCGGCCGCGCTTGAGGCGCATTTCCATATCGAGTTTGCCGCCTTCGCTTACAGTGGCGATGTAAACATCTTTGTCGAGAACTTCGACATCGGCGTCAGCTTCAATCATGCCGGAGGTTACGACGCCCGGCTGATCGGCGCGGAGATATATGGCCTTCGGCGCGTCGCCCGCGAGCTTAAAGGGGATCTGCTTCAGGTTCAGGATGATGTCCGTCGCGTCTTCGACCACGCCGGGGATCGACTGAAATTCGTGCAGAACACCCTCGATCTTCACAGCCGTAATGGCCGCGCCCTCGATCGACGAAAGCAGCACGCGCCGCAAGGCGTTGCCAATGGTAGTGCCGAAGCCGCGCTCGAATGGCTGCGCCCAGAAGATGCCGTACTTGTCGGTCAGCGTTGTGCTGTCGACAGCGAGGCGTTTTGGTTTTTGAAAACCTTTCCAAAGAATCATGGTTACTACTCTCCTTTCGGCCGTGTGGCTCAATCCCGATTCGCTGAGTGGTCCAACTCAGGTCATCACCAGGAAAGGCTGATCTGGCACGAAAAATAGACCAACAAACAGTAGAGACATTGCGAGCAGCGTCCCTACCGAGACTATTTGCTATACAGCTCGACGATCAACTGTTCGTTGACCGGCATTTGAATCTCTTCACGCTTGGGCAGAGACAAAACCCGACCGCTGTAATTGTCGCGGTTTATCTCCAGCCATGTGGGCGCATTCTGATGGCTGGCGAACTCCTTTGCCTGCTCCAGAATCGCCAGCTTACGGCTGTTTTCACGCACAGCGATTTCTTCGCCTACGCTGACCTGGTACGACGGAATATTGACCTTGCGCCCGTCAACCTGAATGTGTCCGTGCCGTACCAACTGGCGGGCCTGTCGGCGGGAAACGCCGAGGCCGAGCCGGTAGACGACATTATCCAAGCGTCGCTCGAGCTGCTGCAAGAGCATCCAGCCAGTGACGCCCTTGGCGCGCGCGGCTTTCTCAAAGTAGTTGCGGAACTGGCCTTCCTGCGCAAAGTACATGCGCTTGGTCTTCTGCTTTTCGCGAAGCTGCAGGCCGTATCCAACGATTTTCGCTTTACGGTCTTTTCCGTGCTGACCGGGTGCGAAGTTGCGCTTCTCCAGCGGACACTTATCGCTGAAGCATTTGGTGCCTTTGAGGAATAACTTGATGCCCTCGCGGCGGCATAAACGGCAGACTGGATCGGTATATCGTGCCAAGTTTCTTCTCCTTTAGATGACCGGTTTACAGGTTTCGATTCCGGCCAGCGAACTGGCTGAAATCCTTGGCGAACCCTTCGTCCCGGACGATGTAGAGACGCAGCTTACTGCGTCTTGAAAAGCCAGTGAGACGTTGCAAGCAACGTCTCTACAAATCAAACCCTGCGACGCTTCGGCGGACGGCAGCCATTATGCGGAATCGGTGTCGCGTCCTTAATGGTGCGGACTTCGATGCCGGCCGCGCCCAAAGCGCGAATCGCCGACTCACGACCCGAACCCGGACCGCTGACGCGGACTTCCACGCTGCGGACTCCGTGGTCGCGCGCCATGTTGGCCGCGTTCATTGCCGCCTGCTGCGCGGCGAACGGCGTACCTTTACGCGATCCTCGGAAACCGAGCGAACCAGAACTCTTCCAGGAGAGCACATTGCCCGCCGGATCGGTGATGGTCACAATGGTGTTGTTAAAAGAAGCCTGAATGTGCGCCACGCCGTGCGAAACGTGCTTGCGCTCTTTCTTTTTGAACGACTTCTTTTTGCCTTTTTTTTCTGGTGCGGCTGTACCCGCCGCTGCTGCTGCCTGTTTCGCCATAATTAGCCTTTAGAACTAAGTCTTTGCTGTTGCCTTCTTCTTCATCGCAACTGTGCCCTTGCGCGGACCCTTCCGCGTGCGAGCATTGGTATGGGTACGTTGTCCGCGGACCGGCAGGTTACGGCGATGACGGAAGCCGCGATAGGAGCCGATTTCGATGAGACGCTTGATATTCATCGAAATTTCCTTGCGCAGATCGCCTTCGACCAGGCCTTCGGACTCGATAACCTGGCGAATGCGGTTGACCTCGTCTTCGCCCAGGTCCTGCACCTTCTTCATGGGATCGACCTTCGCTTCGTCCAAAATGCGGGCCGAGCGCGCGTTGCCGATGCCGTAGATATAAGTCAGCGCGATGTTCGTCCGCTTGTTGCGGGGAAGGTCGACGCCTGCAATACGTGCCATAGTAGTTCCTCTTTGTGGCCGGCCGAAGCCGGCGCGCCAGCTATCCCTGGCGTTGCTTGTGTTTCGAATTCACGCAGATCACGCGCACCACACCACGCCGGTGGATGATCTTGCATTTATCGCAAATTTTCTTTACCGATGCTCTGACCTTCATAAAATCCAGCTTTCAGCTGTCAGCTCTCAGCTTTCAGCAAAAATCTACTTGTACCGATATACGATCCGTCCGCGATTCAAGTCGTAAGGCGAAAGCTCAACTGCGACTTTGTCGCCTGGCAAAATGCGAATGAAATTTTTGCGCATCTTCCCCGAGACATGAGCCAATACCTGATGTTTATTTTCCAATTCCACCCGAAACATGGCATTGGGCAGCGGTTCCAGTACCGTGGCCATCACCTCAATCGCGTCTTCTTTGCTCATTCTCTCCTTGAATCAGCTTCCAGCTACTGCGTCAAAATCACCGGACCATCCTTAGTGACTGCCACACAATGCTCAAAGTGCGCGCTGCAACTGCCATCCAGCGTCACCGCGGTCCATTTATCGTCCAATACGCGCGTCCCCGGCTTCCCGAAATTCACCATCGGCTCGATGGCCAGGACCATGCCTTCACGCAACTTGGGACCGTGACCCCGGCTGCCGAAGTTCGGCACCTGTGGCTCTTCGTGAAGCTTGGTCCCAATGCCGTGCCCAACAAATTCACGAACCACGCTGAAGCCGTTGGCCTCGACATATTCCTGCACCGCAGCCCCAACGTCACCGACAGCATTTCCAATCCGCATCTGCTCGATTGCCTTGTACAACGACGCTTCTGTAACTTCAAGCAGCTTGCGAGTCTCCGGCTTCACCGAATCGCCGACCGGCACGGTGATGGCAGCGTCGCCGTAATAGCCGTCCAAAACCACGCCGCAGTCGATCGACACGATGTCGCCAGCCTTCAGCGTTCGCTTTTCCGATGGAATGCCATGCACGATCTCATCATTCACCGAGGTGCATAGCACGCACGGATATTCGTAATAGCCCTTGAACGCCGGCTTCGCGCCCAGTTCCTTGATCTTCTTTTCGGCCGCGCGCTCCAGATCCATGGTGGTCGCGCCGGGAACCACTTGGGTACGGAGGAAATCGAGCACCTCGCGCACGATCCGTCCGCTGCGGCGCATCTTTTCAATTTCTGCTGTCGACTTGCAAACGATCATGCGTTAACTGGCAACTTTCGCCGGACTGTGACGCTGCAACTGCTCAAGCACCTGCGCCGTGACTTCGTCGGCACCCAACATGCCGTCGACGTGCACCAAACGGCCTTTCTGCTCGTAAAAATTCGCTACCGGACGGGTCTGCCGTTCATACGCCTGCAGACGCTCCCGGATTACCTCTTCGCGATCGTCATTGCGGGTAACCAGCTTTGTGCCATCGAGGTCGCACAACTCGTCGACCCGGGGCGGCTGAGTATGAACGTTGTAGATCCGTTCACAGGTGGGACAAGTCCTACGTCCGGTGAGCCGGAGCAAAAGAACATTATAGTCCACATCGATCGAGATCACAAACGGCAACTGCTTGCCGCACTTTGGGTTATCAATGAACTCGCGTTCCAGAAAGGCATCCAGCCATTCTGCCTGGCGCGCGGTGCGGGGGAAACCGTCGAGAATATAGCCACGCCCGCAATCCACCCGGCGCAACCGCTCCGCCACCATGTCGTAAAGCAATTCATCCGGCACCAAGTCGCCGCGGGCCATAATGTCTTTGGCTTTCAGCCCCAGCGCCGTGCCGTTTCTTACGTTCTCCCGCAGCAAGTCACCGGTGGAAATCTGCGGGATGCCGTAACGCTCAGTAAGCCGTTTCGCCTGCGTTCCCTTGCCGGCGCCCGGCGGCCCTAACAACACAATCGGTCCAATGCTCTGTGAGGTCTCAGTACTGGTCAAGATCGGTTCTCCGACTCCAGTTTCAGGCGGGCAGCATCATACCCTGTCCGGCCTGCGGTTACAACCTCACCCCACTATTTGCTTGCCAAATCTATCCTTTACCAGACCCTGCGGCCGCGGATTCTTCCACTGCGTGGCGTGAATCCGTCGTAATGGCGCATGATCAACTGCGCCTCCACCTGCGTGACCGTGTCCATGGCAACACCGACAACAATCAGCAGCGAGGTACCGCCAAAATAGAATGTGACGCCCAAACCGTTGGTCATCCACGTGGGCAGGCGTTCGAAAAACGCGCCGATCGGGCCCCAGAGATGGTTCAGGTGAATACCGGTTATCATCCACTCCGGAATGAAGGAAATGATGATCAGGTAAAGCGCGCCGACCAGGGTTATACGGGTCAAAATCTCGTTGATGTGGTCCGCGGTCCGCTTGCCGGGCCGAATGCCGGGAATAAATCCCCCATACTTCCGCATGTTGTCGGCAACTTCATTCGGATTGAACACGATCGAAACGTAGAAGTACGCGAAGAAGATGATGCCGAGCGCGTAAAGCAAGGTGTAGAGAGGTTCGCCCCATCCCAGTGCGCGTAGCAGGTCGCCGAAGTAGCGATTGTTCTTAAAGCCCTGAAAGAGCATCTGCGGCATCGTGAGGATGGACGACGCAAAGATCACCGGCATAACGCCGCCGGCGTTGACGCGAAGCGGCAAGTGTGTGGACTGACCGCCCATCACTTTTCGTCCGACGACGCGCTTGGCGTATTGCACCGGGATGCGGCGCTCGCTGCGCTCGACGTAAACGATGAACGCCACGATCAGGACCATGATCCCCACCAGCAGAATCATGGCGGGAGCCGTAAACACGCCCCAGGCGTCGGTACGAACTTTATCCAGCAAATCGGCCACACCGCGCGGCAAGCCGACAACGATGCCGGCGAAAATCAAAAGCGACATGCCATTGCCCACGCCGCGCTCAGTGATCTGTTCGCCCAGCCACATGATGAACGCGCTGCCGGTGGTGAGCGTAAGCATCGTCATCAGAATGAAGCCAACGCCGGGGTTGACCACGAAGTCACCGGATTTCTCGAGGCTAAGGGCAATGCCCATGGACTGAACAGCAGAAAGAAGCACAGTCAAATAGCGCGTCCACTGGGTGATTTTCTTGCGGCCCATCTCGCCTTCTTTTTGCAGCTTGGCCAGCGGCTCATAAACCACAGTCAGCAACTGCAAAATAATGGAGGCGGTGATGTAGGGCATGATGCCCAACGCAAAAATCGTGAGACGGCGCAACTGGCCGCCGGAAAACAAATCCACAAACCCAAGAAATGACCCGCGGTTCTGCTCGAAAAACTGCTGTAACCGGTCGGCATTCACGCCGGGCGTGGGAATGTGTCCGCCCAGGCGATAAACCGCCAGCAGACCCAGCGTAAACAAAATCCGCTTACGCAGGTCGGGAATGCGAAAGATATTCGACAGTTTTTCCAGCATTACTGCAAGACCTCGAACTTGCCGCCCGCCTTGCTGATCTTTTCCTGCGCCGACTTCGAAAACTTGTGCGCGTGAACCGTGATGGCAACAGTGAGTTCGCCATCGCCCAGAACCTTTACCGGATGCTTCGATCTAATGACGCCGCGCTGGCGAAGAATCTCAGGTGTGATCGTGGTTTCGCCGAGCGCAGCCAGCCGCTCCAGATTCACCACGCTGTATTCCTTGCGGAAAATATTGGTGAACCCGCGCTTCGGCATGCGGCGATGCAACGGCATCTGGCCGCCTTCAAACCCGCGGATCATGCGCGATCCACTGCGCGAACGCTGGCCCTTGTGGCCGCGCGTCGAGGTCTTGCCCATGCCCGAACCCATGCCACGCCCTACGCGCTTGCGCTTCTCGGATGCTTTTTTCGGTGCTCGAATCGTCGACAAATTCATGATTGCTCTCTCAATGAGACGTAGCAAGCTGCGTCTCTACACAATTTCGATCAGGTGCGGCACCTTTGCCACCATACCGCGGATGGCAGCTGTATCTGGCCGCGTCACCACCTGGTTCAGCCGCGTAAAGCCCAAACCCTTCACCACTTTTTTCTGCTTGACCGGGGTACAAATCGCGGAGCGCACCCACTTCAATTGGATGGTCCCGCTCGCCGCATTCGATTTCTTCGCCGTCATTGGAATTCCTTATTGATCTTTACAGCTCTTCCGCCGCCTTGCCGCGCAGCGCTGCAACATGTTCCTTGTCCTTCAGTTTTTTCAGCGCGTCAAACGTGGCCTTGATCACGTTGTGCGGGTTGGTCGTGCCGATCGACTTGGTCAGCACGTTTTGTATCCCCGCCGATGTCATTACCGCGCGAACCGCTCCGCCGGCAATGACGCCCGTGCCTTCCGGCGCCGGCTTGAGCAGAACCATGCCGGAGCCGAAGCGTCCCAAAACCTTGTGAGGGATGGTGGTCTGCGTCAAGTGAATCTGCACCAGGTTCTTTTTCGCCGACTCAATTCCCTTACGGATGGCCTGCGGCACTTCTTTGGCTTTGCCGGAGCCGTATCCGACGACTGCGGCCGTAGGATCTCCGACGACGACAAGCGCGGCAAACGACAGATTCTTGCCGCCTTTGACGACTTTGGTGACGCGGTTGATCGCCACTACCTGGTCTTTCAACTGGTAGGCGCCCGCATCGAGTTTTCTAGCAACTGTTGGCATGAGTTCTCTTTTCGATTCTTAAAACTTCAATCCTGCTTCGCGGGCTGCGTCGGCCAGAGCTTTCACCCGTCCGTGATAAATGTATCCTCCACGGTCAAACACCACCTGCGTAATCCCCTTGGCTTTGGCGCGTTCGGCAATTGACTTGCCGACCGATTTGGCCGCAGCAACGTTGCCGCCGGTGCGCTTCTCACCCTTCGCGCCTTCGGCGGAGTTAGCCGCTACCAGCGTCTTGCCATGCAGATCGTCAATCACCTGCACGTAGATATGGTTCAACGACCGATATACATTCAGCCGCGGACGGTCGTCCGTACCTCGAACCTTCTTGCGGATGCGGTCATGTACAAACCGCCGGGTTGCGTTTTTTGAAGCTTTCGTAAGCATTGCTTTTTCCTTCGTCCCGGGTTTCTGTGCCGGGGTGGTGCTACGCACCTAAATTCCGATTACTTCGCTCCGGTCTTGCCGACCTTCTTCTTCAATCGCTCTCCCGCGTACCGTACACCTTTATTCTTGTACGGATCGGGCGGGCGCAGCGCGCGCATCTCTGCCGCGACCTGTCCAACCTTCTGTCGATCGATCCCCGTGACCGTCAGCTTGGTCTGTTTCGGATCCACCGCAACTTCTATCCCCGTGGGCAGTGGATACTCAATCGGGTGAGAATAGCCAAGCGTGAAAACGACCATTCCTTTGCCCTTCATTTCAGCGCGGTACCCAATGCCAACAATCTCGAGCTCGCGCGTCCAGCCTTTGGTCACCCCTTCGACCGCATTGTTGACCAAAGCGCGCGCCAGGCCATGAACCGCGGCTTGCGAATCGTTTTCGCGAACGGCGAGCAGATGGCCATCCTGCTGCTGCATCTGAATGCCCAGCGGCAGGGGCGTGTCGAGCTTGCCCTTCGGCCCCTGCACCAGGACCGTGTTGCCTTCAATTTTCACCGTCACCCCTTTGGGCAACGGGATCGGTTTTTTTCCAATTCGTGACATAAGTAGCTCTTGATCAACCGTAGAGACGTTGCTTGCAACGTCTGTCAAGACGCAGCAAGCTGCGTCTCTACATCCCACCTACCAAACCTGGCAGAGGACTTCGCCTCCAACGCCTTCCTTACGCGCCTGCCGCCCCGTCATAACCCCACGTGGCGTCGTCAGGATGTTAATCCCCAACCCACCCAGCACGCGTGGAATCTCCGTGCGATGAACGTAGACGCGGCAACCGGGGCGCGAGATGCGCTCCACATTTGAGATCGCCGCCTCGTTATTGTTCCCATATTTCAAATAGACGCGCAAAAGCTTGTGGCCATCTTCTTCGACAGCTTTGCAGTTGGCGATATAACCCTCTTCCTTCAGAATGCGAGCAATCTCCGCTTTCAGCTTGGAGGCGGGAACATCGACTTTTTGATGGCGCGCATTAATCGCATTGCGGATGCGCGCCAGCATATCTGCGACCGGATCGGTCAACCTCATAGGTTTTGCTTCTCCTTAACCGCCCGTTAGCTCCGCGCTCGGCGGAGAACCTGCGGCAGTTTCACTTCAGTTTTTCTACCAGGACGACTTCGAAACGCCGGGAATCTCTCCCCGCAACGCCAGGCCGCGGAAACACAAGCGGCAAATGCCGAACTTACGAAGGTAAGCGCGCGGGCGTCCGCAGATCTTGCAGCGGTTGTGCTTGCGCGAGGAAAACTTCGGCTTTCTGACGTGTTTGACTTTGCTTTCGGCGCCGTCTTTGACTCGCTTTGCTGTAGTTGCCACTTAGCTTCTAGCTCCCAGACTTCCTGTTTTTACTTCTGACTTCTAAGTCCTGACTTCTGACTTCTTCTAGGCCCGGAACGGCATCCCCAGATGCCGCAAGAGCGACCGCGCCTGGTCGTCGCTGCCGGCCGTCGTCACGATGGTGACATTCATGCCCTTCAGCTTGTCGACTTTGGCGTAATCGATCTCCGGAAAAATCAACTGATCGTGCAATCCCAGCGTGTAATTGCCGCGTCCGTCGAACGACTTCGTCGAAACTCCACGGAAGTCACGTACGCGTGGCAGCACAATATTCACCAGGCGATCGAAAAACTCATACATGCGATCGCCGCGCAGCGTAACCATGGCGCCAATCGGCATGCCAGCGCGGACTTTGAACGCGGCAATCGATTTTTTGGCGCGGGTAACCACCGGCTTCTGCCCGGTGATCTGCGTCAGTTCATTGACTGCTGGGTCGAGAACCTTGGCGTTCTGCGTAGCCTCGCCAACCCCGACGTTGACCACAATCTTCTCGAGATGCGGAACCGCCATCGGGTTCTTCATCTCGAACTCTTTCATCAGCGCCGGAGCAACTTCCTTGCGGAAGCGGTCTTTCAACCGCGGAGTCTCTTTCGCACTGTGCCGCGCAACTTCAGGAGCCTTCGGCTCTTCCGCTTGCGCCCCGCCTTTTTTGTCTTTTTTGTCTTTTGCCATTGCAACCAACCTCTGGCCCTTGGCCTTTGGCTCTTAGCCTTTAGCTAAAAGCCAAGAGCTAAGAGCTTATTTGTCTAGCGTCGTTCCGCACTTCTTGCACACACGTACCTTGCGATCGCCGCGCACCTCGCGTCCCACACGCACCGGACCGCAGGTAGCGCAAACCAATTGAACATTCGAGAGCGAAATTCGGCTCTCCTGCTCGGCGATGCCGCCCTTGATGTTGCGCTGCGGGTTGGGCCGGACATGCTTCTTCACCAGCATGACGTGCTCGACCAGAATCTTGCCGTCGCCGGGAAACACCCGCAGCACGCGGCCTTCCTTGCCTTTGTCGCGGCCGGTAATGACCTTGACCACATCGTTGCGGCGAATATCGACTCGTTTATGTGCAGTTGCTGCAGTTGCCATTTTTCGATTCCTTGCTTCCTCTACAGAACTTCTGGTGCCAACGAAACAATCTTCAAAAATTTCTTTTCGCGCAGTTCGCGGGCGACTGGTCCAAACACGCGCGTTCCCACCGGCTCGCCGGCTTCGTTAATCAGCACGGCCGCATTCGAATCAAACCGAATGTAGGTTCCGTCACGGCGGCGATGCTCTTTGCGGGTGCGCACAATTACTGCTTTCACCACTTTGCCTTTTTGCACCTGACCATCCGGCGAAGCTTCCTTCACGCTGGCAGTGATCACGTCGCCCAGGCCGGCGCGCAAACCGGTGGCGCTGCCGAGCGGCAGAATCATCTGCAGCTTGCGGGCGCCGGAGTTGTCGGCAACCTCCAGCATGGTTCTCATCATCACGGCCATAATTCAATCTCCTCTTCGTTCCTGCCCAGCGTCCGCTTACGCCTCGGTGCCAGCCTCATGCGCCAGC
Organism: Terriglobales bacterium; assembly: GCA_036392935.1. Lineage (GTDB taxonomy): Bacteria > Acidobacteriota > Terriglobia > Terriglobales > Acidobacteriaceae > DASVWZ01. Next base: position 28,818 of record DASVWZ010000135.1, read on the forward strand.
GCCGCGCGCTGCACCACTTCTTTCAGCTTCCAGCGCTTCAGCTTCGAAAGCGGCCGCGTTTCTTCCAGCCGCACCGTATCGCCAGTGTGGGCCTCGTTCTTTTCGTCGTGCGCGTAAAACTTCTTGGCCTTTGAGACCACGCGTCCATAAAAGCTGTGGCTCTTTTGCCGGACCACCTGCACCACAATGGTCTTGTGCATACGGTCCGAGACAACTTTTCCCACCACTTCCTTGTGGTGCGGCACACGGACTATGCTTTGCTGCGCGGTTTCTGGCATTATTTCTTCTCCCCTTTGCCGGCGGCGGCAAGCTCACGCTCGCGGGCAATGGTTTTCACCCGCGCAATGTCTTTGCGCAGGCCACGGATCTTCTTCAGGCTCTCCGTTTGCCCCATGTTCAGCTGAAATTTCAGCTTGAACAGTTGATCGTTCAGATCGCGCTCCTGGTGAAGGAGTTCGTCTTCCGTCAAATTGCGAACTTTATCCGCTTTCATAAATTCATCTCAATGCGCGAGGGTCTCGCGTTTCACAAATGTCGTTCGCAGCGGCAGTTTGTGTGACGCCAACCGCATGGCTTCACTCGCCTCCTGCGCGCTTACGCCTTCCATCTCAAACAGAATCTTTCCCGGATGCACCACCGCAACCCAATGATCGGGCGCGCCCTTGCCTTTGCCCATACGGGTTTCCGCAGGTTTCTTGGTCACTGGCTTGTCCGGAAACAGCCGGATCCAAATCTTGCCGCCGCGCTTGACGAAGCGCGTCATGGCAACACGGCTGGCTTCGATCTGCCGGTCAGTGATCCATCCCGGCTCCAGCACTTTCAATCCGAAGTCACCGAACGCCAGCTGACTGCCACGCCAGGCTTTGCCGGTCATGCGCCCGCGCTGCTGCTTGCGGTACTTAACTTTCTTTGGCATTAACATAACGATTTATCCCTAAAACGCGCCCACTGTCGGCTGCCCCTGTTGCGTCTCGCGTCGCTTCTGCGACAGGATCTCGCCCTTGTAAATCCATACCTTCACACCAATCACGCCGTACGTAGTGCGAGCTTCTGTGAACCCGTATTCAATATCCGCCCGCAGCGTGTGCAGCGGCAAACGCCCCTGCAGATACCACTCCGAACGCGCGATTTCATTGCCATTCAGCCGGCCGCTCACCCGTACCTTGATTCCCTTGCAACCAAAGCGTAGCGCCGAATCTACGGCTTTACGCATAGCCCGTCGGAAGCCCACACGTTTCTCCAGTTGCAGTGCGATCGACTCCGAAACCAGCTGCGCATCGAGCTCGGGCTTGTGCACTTCCTGAATATCGATGTAGACCTCGCGCCCGGCGCGCTTTTGCACGTCGGCCTTAAGCTTGTCGATCTCCGCGCCTTTGCGGCCGATGATGATCCCCGGCCGCGCCGTCTTGATGATGACCCGCAGCTTGTTGCCCGGCCGCTCGATTTCAATCGAGCTGACGCCCGCCGACTTGAGCTTTTCCTTCAGCTCGCCCTTCAGCTTGACGTCTTCAAGCAGCAGCTTGTCGTAGTTATGCTCGACAAACCAGCGCGACTTCCACGGCTTGGTGTAGCCGAGACGGAATCCGTAGGGATGTACTTTTTGACCCATTATTTTTTCGCTCCCACTGCCTTCTTCTTGGCCGGCGATTTCTTCTTCGCCGCAGTACGGCCGGCGGTTTTCTTTGCCGGAGCCTTGGCCGCAACCGGCTCAGCGCCAACTACGGTCGCCAATGACTCTTTGCCGTTCTTCCCGCGTTCCGCCAGCGCAATCTCAATGTGCGCTATCCGCCGGACGTAGCGATACGCACGCCCCATCGGCGCCGGACGGATGCGCTTCATGCGCGGCCCATCGTTAGCCACCGCGCGCTTCACGTACAGATTGTCGACGTCAACATCCGCGCCTTTTTCGGCATTCAGATAGTTGACATTCTCAACCGCCGACCGCAGCAGCTTTTCCACCACCGGCGCCACCCGCTTCTTGGTGAAGGCCAGCGTATTGATCGCGTCCTCGACACGGCGGCCTTTGATCAAATCCAGCACCAGGCGCGCCTTTTGCGGCGAAACCCGCATGTACCGTGCTTCCGCTCGATATTCCATATTCTCTGTTCCGTTCTACCTTATGCCTTTGGTGCCGCAGGGGCTGCCGGAGCTGCCGCCGGCGCCGGAGCTCCCGGACCGCCCGGAATACCCGCCGGTTTCGCCGCCGCTTCCGTGGCCGCCTTCATGGAGTGCCCCTTAAACTGCCGGGTGAAACTGAACTCGCCCAGCTTGTGCCCCACCATGTTTTCCGTGATGTACACCGGAATGAATTTCTTACCGTTGTGGACTGCAATGGTGTGTCCGACAAACTCCGGCAGAATCGTCGAACGCCGCGACCACGTCCGCAGCACTTTTTTCTCGTTGCGCGAATTCATACCCTCCACTCGCGTCTGCAGGAAACCATCCACGAACGGACCTTTTTTGGTTGAACGTGCCATAACCTATTTGCTCCTGCGGTTCACGATGAACGCATCGGTCCGCTTGTTGTTGCGTGTCTTATAGCCGCGCGTCGGCTGGCCCCAAGGGGTCACTGGGTGTCGTCCGCCGGAAGTCTTGCCCTCACCGCCGCCATGCGGATGGTCGACCGGATTCATCGAAACTCCGCGGTTGTGCGGACGCTTGCCCAGCCAGCGCGACCGCCCGGCTTTGCCGATGGTCACATTTTCGTGGTCAAGATTCCCCACCTGCCCGATCGTCGCCATGCAATCCTGCGCCACTTTTCGCGTCTCGCCGGAAGGCAGCTTCACCAGCGCGTACTCGCCTTCCTTCGCCACCAATTGTGCCGCACCGCCGGCCGAGCGCACCATCTGCGCGCCCTTACCCGGCTTTAGTTCCAGATTGTGGACCATGGTGCCGGGGGGAATATTCTTCAACGGCAACGCATTCCCCACCAGAATGTCGGCGTCGGGGCCACTCACAACCTTCTGCCCAACCTTCAGCCCATCCGGCTGCAAAATGTAGCGCTTCTCGCCGTCGGCATAGCTCAACAAGGCAATGCGCGCGGAACGGTTGGGATCGTATTCGATCGTGCTCACCGTCGCCGGAATGCCGGTCTTGTCGCGCTTGAAGTCGATAATGCGCAGCATGCGCTTGTGCCCGCCGCCGATGAAGCGCATGGTCATGTCGCCCGAGTTGCGGCGTCCGCCAGTGCGCTGCTTGGGCTCGATCAGCCGCTTGTACGGCTTCGCCTTACTCAGGTCATCGGTGACCAGCGTAGTGCGGTAGCGCAACGTCTGGGTTGTCGGTCTGTAAGTCTTGATTGCCATAAAAGCTCTCGTAGAGACGTTGCTTGCAACGTCTCTCTATTCCGTGAAGACGTAGCAAGCCACGTCTCTACAAATTTTGTGCGTACTCCGGCATCTTTTCGCCGGCCTTCAATCGCACGTACGCCTTTTTCCAGTCCGGACGGTGCCCTGCAAACTTTCCCCGCCGCCGTTCTTTCCCCGGATACACCGCCGTCCGCACCGAGTGCACCTTCACCTTGAAAATGCCCTGCACCGCTTCCTTGATTTCCGTCTTGGTCGCCTTCGGCGCCACCTGGAAGACCAGCGTGTTCTGGTTTTCCTTGATCGCCAAACCCTTTTCCGTAATCACCGGGCGCCGCAAAATCTGATACGCCGATTTCATCAGGCCACCTCCGCGGCTTTATCGTGCCGCACGCGGCGCTTCGGCGCGCGCGCGGCTTTCTTGGGCGTTTCATCCTCGCCCGCACCATCTTTGGCTTTGCGCTTGCGCTTGGCAATCGACTGCGTCAACGAAACCTGCAGCTTCTCAATCGCCGGCTGCGAAAAAATCGCGCGGTCGTAGCGCAGCAGATGATAGGGATGCACTTCATTTCCGCTGACCAACTCCACGCCATCGATATTCCGCGAACTCAAGTGAAGGTTGCGGTTCTCCTGCTTAGGAACCTCAACCAGCAACGCAGTTTTGTCCACTTTCAACGCGTCCAGCGCTTCGCGGAAGGCCTTGGTCTTGGCCTCCTTCACATCGAAAGTGTTTACCACGATCAGCTTCCCATCGGAAAACTTCGCCGCCAGCGCCGAACGCAGCGCGCCCAGCAACTTCTTGCGCGGAAAGGTGTAATCGTAGGACCGTGGCTGCGGGCCATGCACCGTGCCGCCGTGCCGCCACAGCGGCGACCGGATCGACCCGATACGCGCCCGTCCCGTGCCCTTCTGCTTCCACAGTTTCTTGCCCGAACCGGACACCCGCCAGCGGTTCTTGGTCGCATGGGTTCCGGCGCGAAGGCTGGCGCGATAATGCTTCACCGCCTCCCACAGCAGGTCTTCGTTCACTGCGCCGAAAATTTCGTCGGCTAGTTCCAGCGTCCCGACCTTGGCGCCGCTCATGTTGTGAATATCAATGGTTGCCATTTTCTTTTCCCGTTACTACGCCTTCTTGGCTGCGCGCTTGGCGGCCTTCAACGGATCGACCGTCGCCGAACCCGCAAATCCACGGCGCTCTCTTGGCGGTTTCTTGGCTTTCATGATCACCAGGTATCCGCCATTCGGCCCCGGCACGCTGCCTTCCACCACCAGCAGGTTGTCGTCTTTATCGACCCCCAGCACCCGCAGGTTTCGCACCGTAACCCTTGCATGTCCCATATGTCCGGACATACGCATTCCCTTGAACACGCGCGATGGAAATGCCGACGATCCAATCGACCCCGTGATCTGAAACATCGAGCCGTGCGACTTCGGGCCGCCGCCAAAATGATGGCGCCTTACCACACCTGCAAATCCTCGTCCCTTGCTGACGCCGACGATATCGACAAACTTTTCACCGTCAAAAATATCCACCAACACCCGGTCGCCGGCCTTCACCGCACCGTCACCGTCTTTTGCCGCGCCGTCAACCTCAAGCGGCACTTCCCGGATGAACTTCACCGGCGGCAAATTGTGCTTCGCCAGGTGGCCTTTCATGGGCTGCGTCAGGCGCGACTCTTTCACAAACTCGATCAGCCCGATCTGCGCGGCATCGTATTTTTCTTTCGCTTGACCTTTATGCTGCGTCACCACGCACGGGCCTGCCTGCAGAACCGTCGCCGGACGCACGTCGCCCTTATCGTCAAACAGTTGCGTCATCCCGACTTTTTTGCCCAGAATTCCCGCTACCTTTGCCATTTCCTTCTCCATCCCGGCTTGGCTCGTCGCTGTTCACGGCGGCTATTGGCTGGGAGCTTCGAGCTCCTGGAGGAGCTGAAATTATTTATGTTCTTTCCCGAACGCTTTGATCTCGACATCCACGCCCGCCGGAAGGTCGAGCTTCATCAAGGCATCGACGGTTTGCTGCGTCGGTTCGAGAATGTCGAGCAGCCGCTTGTGCGTGCGAATCTCAAACTGCTCGCGCGACTTCTTGTCCACGTGCGGAGAACGCAGCACGCAGTACTTGTTCTTCATCGTGGGCAACGGAATCGGCCCCGCGATCTGCGCGCCCGTCCGCTTCGCCGTATCTACAATCTCTCCGGTGGACTGATCGAGCACACGATAGTCGTACGCTTTCAGCCGTATGCGAATTCTCTCTTTTCCAATCACGTTTCGTTCTCTCTCTAACCCCTTCCGGCCGTCTTCACTTAAGAAGCCCGGAAGGAAAGATCCGGCGGCATGCTGCAAGCCGCGTTGTTTTACTGCACAATCTCGCTGATCGTTCCGGCGCCAACCGTGTGCCCGCCCTCACGAATCGCGAAACGCAATCCTTTTTCCATCGCCACCGGCGTGATCAGTTCAATCACCAGGCTGACGTTGTCGCCCGGCATCACCATCTCCGTGCCCGCCGGCAACTCCGCCACCCCCGTCACATCCGTCGTACGCAAATAAAACTGCGGCCGGTATCCCTTGAAGAACGGCGTATGCCGCCCGCCTTCT